>CAYNIH010000047.1:0-13310 GCA_964397115.1 uncultured Roseivirgaceae bacterium
ATTTTAACTATGGAAAATATAGGCAGATTAATTAAAACTTTTTCTGAAAATTACCGGCACCACCGATGACTACCGTGTGCAATACGATACGGATGCCGTAAAGCGCAAAATTGCATCGGACCTGAAGAAAGAAGTTCAGGAACTGAAGGATCTGTTCAGGAAGAAACAAAGGAAAAAAGAAGCTGAGTTATCGAAAGAGGAATTTGATTGGGAAAACTAAGCCTCCTCTACTCCAGCGCGCCCTTCAAGAAATCATTCATCGGCTTTATCACCCGGCAAATATCGGCAACCTGCTTTACAAAGCGTTTATCGGTTACCTGTGCGTCATTCAAATAATGCGACACGACAAAACTTTTGTTCTTTAACAGGCCGATATGCAGGTGATCTTTGGGGTAACCTTTCGGGGCGGTCTTAACCTGGTCGAAGTCATCCAACCCGTTAAAGTATTTTTTGAATTTCTTGTCGCTGATGATTTTCAGCAATGCCCCTGCATTGTAATCAATCTCCTGCCTTACCTTAGCCAGGTTTTCGGGGTCCGGCATGTACAATCCGCCCGCCACAAAACTATTGCCCGGCTCAATGTGAATGTAATAACCCGGTTCCTGCTCCATCTTGCCATGTGCTGAAAATCCGCCCCCCATATTCACTTTATACGGCCGCTTATCTTTGCTGAACCGCACATCGCGGTAAATCCGGAAGGCCAGTTTCCGTGGATTTAATCCCGCCAGGCTTTCATCGAACTTCAATAACTCCTGGTGCAGGCTTTCAAGGAAATCGTCAAATAACTCTTTGGCCTCGCGGTACCGGGGTTTATTTTTTTCAAACCACTCCCGGTTGTTATTCCGGGCAAGGTCTTTCAGAAATTTTAAAATCTTTTCAAACTGCATGGCTGCATCTCATTAAACTAAATCACATCCATTACTTTTTCCAGACCAATCCCGCGCGAAGCTTTTATTAAAACGGTCGCTTCATTAACCGGGTTCCGCTTCAGGTATTCGAGCAAATCCTCTTTTTTATCAAAATGCTTCGCTTTCGGAAATTCTGCCCATGCAGCCTTCATTAACACTCCACACAACAGCACCTCGGTAAACCCCAGGTCGGCAATCAGCTTGCCGATGGCGCGATGTTCTTTTTCGGCCTCTTCTTCCAGTTCAAACATATCGCCCAGTATCAGCACTTTTTTCTCCGCGTTCATCTCCGCAAGGCTCCGGATGGCCGCTTCCATTGAACTTGGATTGGCATTATAGGCATCCAGAATAACAGTGTTGGTTCCCTTTACAATTACCTGCGACCGCATGTTGGCAGGTTCATAGGTGGCCACTGCCTCGTTTGCCTGTTGTTCATCCACACCAAAAAATTTACCGATGCACAAGGCTACTGCAATGTTTTCGAAGTTATAGGCACCAAGCAACTTTGTTTGAATTTCCTTTCCGGATTCCGTGCGGATGACGAGGTACGGATCAGCACACACGAGTTCACAATGGTAATAGTCGCCCTTGGCCGGATAGAACAACGGATTGCTAAACCGCCAGGCCATGTTGGCCAGAATCCGGTTTTGAGAGTTGATAAACATCCTACCTCCATTCTGAATTAAATGTTGGTACAACTCTGATTTGCCGCGTATGATGTTATCAAACCCCCCGAACGTACCGATATGGGCCTTGCCGATGTTGGTAATAAACCCGTGCGTTGGGTTGGCAATGGCACACAGCGAAGCAATTTCTCCTACGTGATTTGCCCCCATTTCGATCACGGCAATTTCAATGGTACTGTCAATAGAAAGTACCGACAGCGGTACCCCGATATGATTATTCAGGTTTCCCTTGGTGGCAAAGGTTTTGAATTTTCGGGAAAGTACTGCGTACACCAATTCCTTCGAAGTAGTTTTTCCGTTCGATCCGGTTAACCCGATAACCGGAATGGAAAGTTGCTGCCGATGGTGGCGGGCAAGTTGCTGAAGGGCCGTCAGCACATCCTTAACCAGGAAGAAGCGCTCGTCATTGGCAACTAACGGATCATCAATTACTGCAAAGGAGGCACCTTTGTCAAGCGCTTCTGCGGCAAACCGGTTACCGTCAAACTTGTCGCCCTTCAGGGCAAAAAAAACAGAATTAGGCTCGATGCTCCGCGTATCAGTAGAAACTTTTCTGCCCTCACGGTAGATTTCATATAATTTTTGAAGGTCCATCGTTATCTTACTGCCAAGATAACAGTACCTGTTGGGCCTGCGCTATTGTTGGATGAAAAATAGTTTTCTTGCACCTGCTTTACTTATCTGCCTGTTTCCACTGTGCGTTACGGCCCAGTTTACCTACCGGCTCGACAACAGCATACCCGTACTTTTTGGATCCGACACGCTACGAAACGCCTGGGCTGGCGGCTTTAATGCAGGCCAGTTCAATACCATTGACCTGAATGAAGATGGCGTGGCCGATTTGGCCTTGTACGACCGGATGGCGGGCCGGGCGATCACCTTCATAAAACAGGGTAACACGTACCGGTATGCTCCGGAGTATGAAATTTTTTTTCCTGAAATAACCAACTGGATGCTGCTGCGTGACTTTAACTGCGATGGAAAAAAGGATTTATTCACCGGAGATGTACTCGGAATCCGTGTTTACAAAAACGTAACCATCCCCGGACAACCCCTTGAGTGGGAACAATTTTTATTCGATACCGGATTTGGCACAAAAAGTACCGTATTGCTCACCAAGGGTTTTACCAATAAAGTAAACCTGCAACTTAACTTTGACGACCTGCCGGCCATCAGCGATGCCGATGGCGATGGCGATCTGGATATTTTCAATGTAAAGTTTGTCGGTGCAGGCTCCATTGAATTTCACAAAAACTTCAGCATGGAGCGGTACGGCACCTGCGATTCGCTTGACTTCGAGCGCATCACCCAAACCTGGGGTGGTGTTACTGAATGCAATTGCGGGGAATTTGCCTTCAACAATACAGCGTGTGCCTCAGGCGGAAGGCAACAGCATGCCGGAGGAAAGAGTTTATTCGCCCACGACCTTGATAATGATAATGACCAGGATATTCTTTTCTCCGAATCCGATTGCTTCAGGGTTTACCTTCTTGCCAATGAAGGAAACTCTACCACTCCGCTGGTAACCTCGGCAAATGCCTTTCCGCTATCCAGCCCGGTTGCCGCGTTTCCCTACCCAGCTGTTTATATAGAAGATGTTGATGGCGATGGCGTGAGCGATATGATTGCAACACCCAATATTTTTTATCGGGAATCTACTTTTACCAACCTGAAAGAAACAATTTGGTTTTATAAAAATACCGGCAGCAACCAACTGCCCCAGTTCAGTTTTCAATCACCAAACTTCCTGCAGGCAAATATGATTGACGCTGGCGATAACGCAGTGCCCGCTTTCTTTGATGCTGATGGCGATGGCGACTTCGACCTATTCGTTGGCAACTACGCACACGATGGCCGTGGGGCCATTGCTTTTTTTGAAAATACCGGCACACGTAAAGTGCCCGTGTTTAATCGAGTTACCGAAAATTATGCTGGTTTATCTTTTTTGAACTTTACCAACATAAAGCCCGCCTTTGCCGATATGAATGGCGATGCAAAACCCGACCTGGTGTTTACCGCATCCAACCAGTTTGGCTTCGGCACCAACCTGTACTTCATACCCAATACGGCCTCTATCGGCCTGCAGGTTAATGCAGGCGACATTCGTTCGCTGAACTTCCCCATAAACGCCACCGAAAATGTATCGCTCATCTTAGTTAACCCCGATTCCCGGCCCGACATTCTTTTGGGTAAATCCAATGGCGCATTGCAGTATTGGGAAAATACGGGTGTACCTGAAACGCCTGCCTTTACCCTCTCCAACCCGGAATTTCTCGGACTGGCCTCCAGCGTGCTCAGGCAAAACCTGGCCTGTGCAGCGGCCGACCTAGACAATGACGGTAACACTGACTTGATTATTGGTGACCAGACCGGACGGGTTGGTATCGTTAGCAACTTCAAAGAAACCATTGCCGCAGAACCCGCACTTCGCAACATTGTTTACAACGAACTCAACCAACAGTATCTTCCCAAAAACCTGGGAGGAAGAATTTGGCCGGCAGCAGTTAACCTGTTTAATACCGACAAGCCGGCCATCGTAGTGGGCAACAGTACCGGTGGGCTGCAGGTGCTAAAACACGATGATACGTCCACCCTCCCCGATGCACCTCAAATCGAAATTTATCCCAACCCCGTATTCACCGAACAGTCTGCAATTATCAATATCCGGGTTGACAGGCCTTCGGCAATGTATGTGGTAAACCCGGTTGGCCAACAGGTGGGATCGCCCCTCTACCTCAACGCCTACCAACTCTATTCGGTTGAAACCGGAAACCTTAAAGCTGGCCTGTATATATTCAGGTTCATCATTAACGGCAAATCTTTTGGGCGCAGGGTAATCATTTACTAACCCCTGCGGCAAAAGCGTTAAAATTTCCGCATTTTTTAACTCAAAGCTAATTTTTGGCCGGACTTGGAGATGTGGGGGTGATTTCCCGATATTTGCAGTCCTTTTTAGGGATAATAACAATTAGGCATGGCACGAGTTTGCGAAATCACCGGAAAACGGCCGCGGGTAGGAAACAATGTTTCACACGCGAACAACAAAACCAAACGCAGGTTTTACCCGAATTTGCAGAAAAAACGCTTTTTCCTGCCGGAAGAAAACCGGTGGATTACCCTTAAGGTTTCAACCAAGGCCATTAAAACCATCAACAAGTATGGGATAACGGCTGTATTGAAAGAGGCCAGGGCAAAAGGAATGGCTGTAGCATAATTAACCAAGTACGAACATGGCAAAAAAAGGCAATCGCGTTCAGGTAATTCTGGAGTGTACCGAGCACAAAGCCACGGGCATGCCCGGCATGAGCCGCTATATTACCACCAAGAACCGGAAAAACACCACCGAACGGCTTGAACTGAGGAAGTACAACCCGATACTGAAAAAATACACCGTACACAAAGAAATTAAGTAACCATGGCAAAGAAAGTTGTTGCAACGCTGAAGAAGGGTGACGGCAAGCACTACGCAAAAGTGATCCGCGCCATCAAGTCGGAAAAAACCGGAGCCTACACCTTTAAAGAAGAGATTGTTCCGGCTGAAATGGTGAAAGAAACGTTAGCCAAGAAATAAACGTCTTACCAAGCATTGTTTAACCCCTGTTTCTATGCCGGAGCAGGGGTTTGTTTTTTAGTAAGTTGCACCATGGCCTTCAGGTTTTTTACAAAAGAAAAAAAAGAATCGCTGGATAAGGGGCTGCAAAAAACCAGCGAGGGGTTTTTAACCCGCCTCGGAAAAGCCGTGGCTGGTAAATCCACGGTGGATGATGAGGTGCTCGACAACCTGGAAGAAACCCTCGTCTCCTCTGATGTGGGCGTTTCCACTACGTTAAAAATTATTGAGCGGATACAGCAACGCGTGGCCCGCGATAAATACCTGGGCACTGCCGAACTAAACCGGATACTGAAAGAAGAAATTGCCGCCCTGCTGGCAGAAAATAACCTGGCTTCCCTGCAAGATTTTGAATTGCCGGACTCAGTCAGGCCCTATGTGATTATGGTTGTCGGGGTAAACGGTGCGGGTAAAACAACCACCATCGGCAAACTATCGGCCCAGTATAAAAAGATGGGCAAATCGGTATTGCTGGGCGCTGCCGATACCTTTCGTGCCGCTGCCGTTGACCAGTTGAAATTATGGGGCGAACGCAACGGCATACCCGTGGTAAGCCGGGGCATGAACACCGACCCATCTTCCGTTGCCTTTGATGCGGTCAAAGAAGGGGTGGAGAAAAAAACAGACGTTGTGATTATTGATACTGCAGGGCGCCTGCATACGAAAATCAACCTGATGAACGAACTTTCAAAAATCAGGCGCGTCATTCAGAAAGTCATTCCCGAAGCCCCGCACGAAGTGCTGCTCGTACTCGATGGCAGCACCGGCCAGAATGCCATTACCCAGGCGCGCGAGTTTACCAAAGCCACCAACGTTACCGCGCTGGTAATTACCAAACTTGACGGCACCGCCAAAGGGGGCGTGGTGATTGGCATATCGGATGAATTCAAAATCCCGGTGAAATACATTGGGGTTGGTGAAAAGGTTGATGACCTTCAGGTATTTAATAGTACCGAGTTTGTGAATTCGTTGTTTGCTGCTACATAGCCTGCAGGTATTAACTTCCCCTTTACTTACCGCTTTGGCTTTTATTTATTCTATCCCAGGCCTTTCTTGTCATAATGGCAAAGCCATCCACACAATCATAAACGCTAACGTATTTTGACGATATAACATAGTGTTGCCGCCATTGCACATAAGGGCAATACAGCATAAGCGTACAAAGATCAGTGGCTGTCATCAGTTCACCGGTTTTTGGTAGGTGAGTGTGCATGGAGGCGGTTAGTTCCTTACCCTCTTTTCCGGCTGCATCCATGATAATAATGTTTTGGTGGAGTGCCCTCTTTTCCTTTATCCTACCCTTGTTATCGAACGTAATCAGATAGTCGTTGCCAAACACCACTACTCCGCTTTGTATTGGCCCGCTAAAGATATATACCCGTTTACCCAATCCATCTATTAATGGAATGAAATTAGGGTTGATATTTTCGTAACGTTTAAAAAGTTTATCTGTAGTGTACTCGTTCACTGCCTGCTGGCGTATAGCCAGTAACTCCTGTTCCGCTACCGTCAGTTCGCGTTCTTCTTCATTTATGATAGCCGTAGAGGTACTAAATGTATTATCAAAAGTAAACGATATGATTACCCGGGACTTATTCGCTTTAGAATAGAACAAGCACACCGTATTGCTTCCGGCACTGTATGAAAAATACCCACCAATATCCTTCTGCTTATCCGGATACTTTTGCAGAAGCAAATCGGTACCTTTCCAGGAGGCCATCTCCGATGAGTAAAGTCGCTGCGCTTCTGTTTCAATTGTTTTTTGGTCAGCTTGCGCTAATCCGTCATGAGATAGATGAAATGCGCAAAGCCATATTATCAACAGTATTTTCATAAAATGGAACTTTCTTTTTCTATCTCAACTTTCGCACCGGCACCCTAAACAACACTAAATAATTAAATCCCCAGGTGGCGCTTTTGTCCGTGCGGCCATAGCCCGGCACATCATATGGCACTACCTCACCGGTGCCGCTTGTACTCAACCCGAACTTATAGCGGATGGTGTATCCCATCCAGAAAAACTTATACATCTTCACCCGCAAACCGGTGGTCACTTCTGCCCAGGAAGCGTGACTTCCGGAATGCGAAAATGTTTCGGTGGTTAATCCCCATACCGGATCACCGGCAGTGTGTACAAAGCTTTCTGAAAATGTGCCCCAGCCGTAACGGGCTCCGATGAAAAACATATTCCGGTCCGGGTCCTTTTTTAAAAAATTAACATCCACCCCAATGCGCATGTAATTGCCGCTGTTGGTGTACTGTTCAGCTTCTTCGGCTAAGTACCGTTTCCAGTTTCCGGCATCCACCGTAAGGTAGTAACGGTAAAAATCAACATCGGCACTTGCCTCGAAGCCATCAAAGGATTTATCCAGCGCACTCCACGCACCGCCAAACACATCGTACCCGATACGAATACCCGTTGGCCGGAAGTCGCGCGTAAGCGTATCGGCTTTCTGTGCAAACAGGTTAACGGAAAAGAAAACCAGGAATATGTTAGCGGTATATCTCAATGTTTACGGTTCGGTTTTTACTTAATACAGGGTTTACCACCCGAACAGAATCAAAACTGGTTGAGGCTACCTTAAGTCCGGAAAGGCTCACCTCACTGCCGCAATCCTCGCTGATAAACCTCGCTGACCGGTTGTACTCCACAACAAGGGTACGTTCCGCCACGGGAAAGAAAAAGGTAAACTCTGTGGTTACCGCATTCGGATTAATCGCCAGCAGCATGACTGAACCGAGGAGGGTATCCAACTCATCGGGTTGCTGCCCGTAAAAAATACTGTCGGTTCCAGCCGCTTCCACCCGATAAAAAATCAGCGTGTCATTTTTCCCGTCAAGCAACCGCTTAAATTGAATGACCAAAGCCGTGTCGGCATTGCGCACGCAATCCGGGTCATCAAGGCATGCCGCCAGCACCAGCAACGAAACCGGCAAAAACCAATTTTTCACGACCCGTAAAGATAGGTTTTCGACTCAAGGCCAAAACAAAACGCCCTGGTAATTTTCGTATTTTTGCGGGCCTCAAACTTTTGGCGTGAGAACGAAGGGTAAAAAAAATACGAAAGTCAACATTGTTACGCTGGGCTGCTCCAAAAACGTGGTTGATTCGGAGGTACTCCTCACCCAACTGCGTGGCAACGGCATTGATGCCGTACATGAATCGAAAACAGACGATGCCAATGTAGTGGTGATTAACACCTGCGGATTTATTGATAACGCCAAGCAGGAATCCATCGATACTATCCTTCGGTATGTGGATGCCAAGCACGAAGGCCTGGTGGACAAGGTGTATGTTACCGGCTGCCTTTCGCAACGCTACAAAGACGACCTTGAAAAAGAAATACCCGATGTGGATGCCTGGTTCGGTACACGCGATTTATCGCGGTTGCTCAAGCAATTTAAAGCCGACTACAAACAGGAGTTGGTTGGCGAGCGCATCCTTACCAACCCAAGCCATTACGCATACCTGAAAATTTCTGAGGGCTGCGACCGGCCCTGTTCGTTTTGTGCCATCCCGCTCATGCGCGGCAATCATATTTCACGGCCTATCGAAGAATTAGTGCTGGAAGCCCGGAACCTGGCTAAAAACGGAACGAAAGAACTGTTGCTTATTGCCCAGGATACTACCTACTACGGATTAGACCTTTACAAGAAAAGAAACCTGGCCGAACTGTTAAACCGGCTTGCCGATGTAGCCGGTATTGAATGGATACGCCTGCACTATGCCTTCCCAACGGGCTTCCCGCTGGATGTACTTAACGTGATGGCCCAGCGCAGCACCATCTGCAGGTACTTGGATATTCCCCTTCAGCATGGTAGCACAAAAATGCTTCAACTCATGCGCAGGGGAACTACCCGCGAAAAAACAGAACAACTCCTTCAGACCATCCGCGAGAAAGTTCCGGGCATTGCCATCCGCACCACGCTGATTGCCGGCCATCCCGGTGAAACAGAAGAAGATTTTCAAGAGATGATGAACTTTGTTGAACAATCCCGTTTCGACAGGCTTGGGGTCTTTACCTACTCGCACGAAGAAAACACACACGCCTATTCCATGAAGAATGACGTTCCGGACGAGGTGAAGCAACAACGTGCCGATGCCATCATGGACCTGCAGCAGGGAATTTCTTACGAACTGAACCAACAGAAAGTCGGAAAAACGTTTAAGGTGTTAATCGATCGCAAAGAAGGCGGCTCGTTTATCGGCCGCACCGAATTCGATTCGCCCGAAGTGGACAACGAGGTAATTATCAATGCTTCGGCCGGCTACCTGCGCATTGGCGATTTTGTGCCCGTAAAAATCACTTCAGCCACTGACTTCGATCTGCATGGAACAGTTGTGTAAACGTTGATGTAATTTCATTTAACCTTACCGGTAAAAAAAACGTTATTTGCCGTATGGTATCCTTAACGCACTGTTGCCGCTGATATGACGAACCACCCGATTGCTTTCGAGACTACGGGTGCATTCACCCCGCTCTTCCTGGACTACCTCCGGCAAAAAGAATCGTTAGCAGCTTTTTACAGTTACTTTCCTGACGTAAAAAATTTCAGCAAGCTGATTGACCTGAAACAATCATTCCCGGTCACCACTCGTGAAATACTGGTTAACCGCCTTCGCTATCAGTATAAGAACCTGGAAATTTCCGATCAGGTTAACAAGAACATGCAGTGCCTGGGCGATGAAAAAACGTTTACCCTCACCACCGGCCACCAGCTTAATCTTTTCACCGGGCCCCTTTACTTTATCTATAAAATCGTTACAGTAATTAATGCCTGTAAAAAACTGGCAGCCGCCTATCCCGGCTACCGCTTTGTTCCGGTTTACTGGATGGCCTCTGAGGATCACGACTATGATGAGATTAAATCGTTTACCCTTTACGGCAAACAATATACCTGGCAAACCTCCCAGCAGGGCGCTGTGGGCCGGTTTAGCCTGTCCGACCTTCATTCCTTGCTGGCAGAAGTTCCCGGAGACATTTCCATTTTTAAGGAAGCCTACACCCGCAATTATAAACTAAGCGATGCGGTACGCCATTACATTAATGCCTTATTCGGAGAACAGGGTTTGGTGGTGCTGGATGGCGATGACCCTGAATTGAAAAAAATGTTTTCTCCGGTTATGGCCGATGATCTGTTCAACCACCAGGTTAAAAAGTGTGTAGATAAAACCAATGCAAAACTGGAACAAGCCGGTTACAAGCCCCAGGTGTATTGCCGTGAGATAAACCTTTTTTACCTGAATGACGGTCTCCGCAGCCGCATTGAAAAATCGGGTGATCGGTTTGTGGTTGCCGATACCGCCCTGTCTTTTTCAAAAAGTGAAATTGCAAACCTGTTAAGCGAATCGCCTGAAAAGTTCAGTCCTAACGTATGCCTGCGCCCGTTGTATCAGGAAACAGTCTTACCCAATCTCGCTTACGTTGGCGGGCCGGCAGAAGTGGCCTATTGGCTTCAATTTAAAGCGATGTTTAATCAGTATCGCTTACCCTTTCCGGCATTGCTTCCGAGGAATTTCGCATTAGTCATCACCCGGGTTTATCATCGTAAGCTTCAAAAAACCGGAATTGATTATGCCGATTTGTTTAAAGAAAAAGCCGAGTTGCTGAATTATACGGCTATGCGGTTCGCTACCGATAACCTGCTTCTTACCGGAGAGAAGGAGCAGATCACCCGCCAATTCAACGCCATAAAACAACATGCCGCGCGCCTTGATAAAACCTTGGAACCGCTGGTGTCCGCTGAAACGAAGCGGGCCGTAAAGAGCCTCGAAAAAATTGAGCAGAAAATGCTTCGTGCAGAAAAACGCAGGCAGGCCGACCGGTTGCGCCAGGTAGAAGAATTGAAAGAAGCGCTCTTTCCCGGAGGCAAGCTGCAGGAGCGCACGGATAATTTTTTAAATTTCTATCAATCCGACCCACAGTTTATTACCCGCCTGATCAACCTGTTTGATCCGTTTGATTTCCGGTTCAACATCCTCATTGAAAATGACTAAGCAGGAATTGCGCAAGGTATTCCTCGAAAAAAGGCTTTCGCTCAATGAGGCCGAATATGCCTTGCTTAACCGCAATCTGTGCGATAGGTTTTTTACTACGGTCGATCTGACATTTGTAAACGTTATCCATTGTTTTCTGCCCATTGTTGAAAAAAAAGAACCCGATACCTGGCTGCTGATAGACCGGTTGCAGCGGGAATTTCAGCACATCCGGATAGCAATACCTAAAGTAAATTACGAAACGAACCAATTGGATCATTTTCTGTTTGAAGGGATCGGTAAACTGAAAACCGGCAAGTGGGGAGTTCCTGAACCGACAGATGGCATTGCGATACCCGTGGAGAAAATAGACCTGGTCGTGGTGCCCCTGCTGGCTTTCGATGCGGCCGGTCATCGGGTTGGTTATGGCAAAGGGTATTACGACCGGTTTCTCGCAGTCTGTCCGCCACGCACCAGGCGTATCGGAATTTCTTTTTTTGAACCGGTTGATGTTATTGAAAGCACATCAGCCGATGTACAGCTTACCGGCTGCGTTACTCCAAATAGTATCTTTGAATTCGGCCTTTAATTTTCCCGGTTGCTGGTTACATCCAGGTACTCTTCATGAGCAAAGGGGATTCCCTCGATAGTGAGGCCCTCTACCCTGATGATAAACCTGCCGGTATCATCAGGGGTTTTAAACGAAAAGGAGGCCTTTCCATGTTCATCACTGCGCAGCTGTGGAATCCACAATAAACAGGATTTCAATTGCGGAGCACGCGGGTTGAGTTGCTGCCAACCGACAGGCCCCTGAGGGATGGGTAAGGAAGGTGTTATACCAGTTACATTAATTGCGCGGGTTGCTGCCTTAACCTTTTGTGCGTTATGCTGAATTTTTGTTTCAACCAGTACTACCCCGTTTCGGGAAATAGCCCCAAGCTTTTCAAGTTTGTGGGCCGAATAAACCAGTTTAATCTTATCCACCTCAACTGGTTTAAGGTTCAGAAAATAGCTGGGGTCATCAGTAAGCACACCATCAATAAAAAATGCAGGATTTTCTGTTCCGGTTTGTGATTTTTCAGGCAGGTACAGCCGCACCACATCGCGGCCGGCAATTTTCCGGTATTGCAGGTAGGGCACTATTTCATGCAGGGTTTCCTGCATGGTCGGAAAAATAACGTAATCATCCAGGTCCACCTCAATATCCGGTTTAAAGAGTTCTTTTTCAACAAATGCATTGGCATTATTAATTTCCAGGCCGGTGCTACTTCTGCGGCTGAAGTAACTGAAGGAGGTGTTTACCGTTTTCCGCTTCCGGGCGTAATCAAAATACGGATTTGCAACCTGTGTTGGTGCCTGCACCACTTTAGTGTAATGACTCAGGCTATCGGTAAGTTCAGCTTTTACAAACTCTATTCGCCTGCCTGCCCGTTCTACACGATAAAAGATTTCTTCCCGTCCGTAGAATGGAAACATGAATGAAACGGTAAACGTGCCGTCCTTTTTCGAGGTAACTTCGTACACATCGCCTGTACCCATAACATAAAACGTAAGGCTAACCGAGTCGGCAAAAGGTTTACCGGTTGAGGTCTCCACCAGCCGGCCGGATACCTGCAGGTAATCCCGGAACAGGAATTCCGGCTTTTCCTGCTTGTTAAGAACATCCTTCCACGTGTACCACGGCCAGGAACGGGTAACCAACAGGCGGTCCAACATCAACAAGCCTTCGGCAGAGGATAGGTCTGCTTCAACGCCTGGTGGAGGCAGTTCATTCACATCACCTATCCAGGAAAAGAATTGAACGGTTGAATTTTTAATGCTTTCTGCAACCGGAAAAATATTTGCCTGGCAAACCGAGACCGACATCCTGGCAAGCAGTGGCTGGCCTTCTTCATCGGTTATTGACAGGCCAACATTTACATCACTGCGGGTGGGGTACAATTTTTTTTCGGGCAGAAGGGTTACCTGCGCATGATTAGTTCTGTTGTTAAAAAAAATTCGTGATGCCAGTGTTTCGCCAGTATTCCGGTTAACGGATAAATAGCAAATGCCCTGCGGGAGGGTAGCCACCGGCACCTGAAGGTTGATGAATTCCTTATCAGCGAAACTAAATGAAACAGAATAATAAA
>CAYNIH010000048.1:0-3301 GCA_964397115.1 uncultured Roseivirgaceae bacterium
TCCTCGCGGATCAGATCGCTCCAACTCCCTTCCGGCAAGCCTTCCGCCCGAAGGGTGCTTTTTGCGCAGGCCTATTAAACCGAAATTGTTTGTGGTAAACCTCTGCAACGGAAATAAGGTATTGCCGGATTCGCATAGATAAAACAGCGCAAATTAAGTACCTTGGTGCACTATCTGTTTTTTTATGAACTGAATTAATATGGCGCTTGTAGTAATTGCCCTGATTGCCGTTGGCCTTACGCTGCTTATTGTAGAGGTTGTTTTCATTCCCGGCACCACCGTGGTTGGTCTTCTCGGCCTGGTTTTTCTGATTGTGGGTATTGCCTTTAGCTATGGCCATTTTGGAAGTGAAACCGGCAATTATGTGCTCCTCGCCTCAGCCATCGGCTTTGCGCTGGCGCTGTACCTGAGTTTCAGGAAAGGCGCATGGAAGCGTTTTTCCCTTAAAACCAGCATCGACAGCAAGGTAAATGAAGGAATAACCAGCGAATTGAAGGCCGGAAGCGAAGGTGTTGCCGTTTCGGCCCTGCGGCCCATGGGCAGTGCAGATTTCGGTGGAAAAATCTTTGAAGTAAAAACCAATGGCGACTATCTTGCAGCAGGCACTAAAGTGAAAGTTGTTCAGATTCAATCGAACGATATTTTGGTGGAACCAATCCGTTAATCTTAAAAATATAACTTATGGAATTAGAAGGTGTAGCACTCTTGTTTGTCGTCTTTGCAGGAATTATCCTGTTCTTCATTTTTCTCTACTTTGTGCCCATCAACCTGTGGATCACTGCCTTGTTCAGCGGGGTGCGTGTGGGGTTGTTTGAGTTGGTCTTCATGCGGATAAGAAAAGTGCCGCCACGGGTAATTGTCGAGTCGCTGATTACGGCTACCAAAGCCGGCCTAAAACTTACTTCTACTGAATTAGAAACCCATTACCTGGCGGGTGGTAACGTGCCCAATGTAATCCGTGCGCTTATCTCTGCGGAGAAGGCCAACATTCACCTGGATTTTAAGCAGGCTACAGCCATCGATTTGGCAGGCCGCGATGTGTTCGAGGCTGTGCAGATTTCCGTTAACCCGAAAGTGATTACTACACCCAAAGTGGCGGCCGTAGCAGCCGATGGCATTCAACTCATTGCCATCGCCCGGGTTACCGTTCGTGCGGCCATTCAGCAACTGGTGGGCGGTGCCGGTGAAGACACCATCCTGGCCCGCGTAGGCGAAGGCATTGTTACGGCCATCGGTTCGGCCAAATCGCATAAGGAAGTGTTGGAAAACCCGGATAAGATTTCGAAAGTGGTGCTGTCGCGCGGACTGGATGCGGGCACAGCCTTTCAAATCCTTTCCATTGATATTGCTGATGTGGATGTTGGAGCAAACATTGGCGCTAAACTTCAGATTGACCAGGCATCGGCTGACCTGAAAGTGGCCGAAGCAAAAGCCGAAGAAAGACGCGCCATGGCTGTGGCCCTGGAACAGGAGATGAAAGCCAAGGCACAGGAAGCCCGCGCCAACGTAATTCAGGCCGAAGCAGAAATTCCAAAAGCCATTGCCGATGCTTTCATCAAGGGCAACCTGGGCGTAATGGATTACTATCGTATGCAAAACGTGCAGGCGGATACGGGAATGCGCCAGGCCATTTCTGATTCAGGGAAGGGATCGGGGAATGCACCAAAGAAGGATTGATTGCAGGGGCTTCGGCCCCTTTTTTATTATTGGATGCGTTGCCATTCCTTCCTCATCAATCCGAAGTAGTTTCCGGTTGGTGCGAAATGAAAAAGAAAATCATAGATAATAGGAATGGTGGTGATCCCTTGAACGGTAACCAGTCCGTATTTTCCATGCTGCCTTACGAGTACGTAGCCGTTATTCAAATCGTCTAAATACTCATATTTGGGATGCAGCACCACATCTCCTTGTTCCGTGGCCAGTCCATAACCTTCGTTAGTCCGAAGCCTGATGCGGTTGCTTTGCAAGGTCACCACTTCGTTATACCGCACCGGTAACAGCACCTGGCCTTCCTGGTTAATCAGTCCGTATTTTCCATTTTGCTTCACAGTAGCCTGGCCATTGCGAAAATCACTCACTTCATCATATACCGGTTGTACAATGATTTTATCTTCCTTATCAATAAAACCCCATTTATTACGGATTTTGATAGCGGCCATTCCATTCTGAAAAGGCTTGGCTTCTTCGTACCGGTTAGCAATGCGCAGCCTTCCCTCGTTGTCAATAAAACCGTATCGACCGTTTGGCAGGCCAAAGGGTTTCGGCCTGTTCAATCGGAGGCAGTTCCCGCATGCTGATCTGGCCATTCAGGGTAATCGTCCACCTGCTGCCATTGTTAAGATGTTCAATCAGGCAGTTGTTTTTCCATTCAAGCGGGTTCGTGGTAAAATAGATGGTGTTGCCGTCAAAGGATTTCAACGTTACCAGGTTGCCGGTATAGACAAGGTAGCGTTCACGGTTGATGAGTTTAATCGGATAGGGCTGGGGTGTTACCAGCCACGCTTCATGTTCTGAGATGATACCGTACTGTCCTTTAAATTTTATCGCAACCAATCCATCGTTAACATCCAGCAGGCTGTCGTACACACAGGCTATTTGCTCGTAGCCATCGGCATTAACTGCACCGTGAAATCCGTTATGCACCACACGAAAAAGCCTGCCCGTAAAAGAGCCAATGAAGTCATATCCTTTTTGTGTTAACACCCGGCCGAGTGTATCGTACAAATACCACTTTTGGTTGAAGGAGATTTGTTTTTGGATAAGCAGGTAGCCGTTGAGCATCTTCACCCGGTCGAACACTGCAGGCAACACGATGGTACCGTCTTTTTTAATAACACCTTGCTTGCCGTGTTGCGAGAAAACGGCATACCCCTTGTAAAACGATTGAATGGAACTGAATCGAGTGCTGCCTACCGGATTGAGTTGCGGGTCGGCCAGTTGTACTCCGTTGGCAGAAGCAAGCGCCAGCCGGTCGGTGGCAAGGACTGTTATGGAATCGCATTCTATTTTTTTGATCGGAGCGTTGCCGGAGGAGAAGTAATGCCATTCATGGGACATCCGGCCGTACCAGTGTCCTGTTTTATACTGTATTTCCCTGAAAAGAGGTTCCTGCAGGATTTCACCATTACGGTTCATCAGTCCTTGTTTTCCGTTTTGATAAATAATCATCAGCGCCATATCCCAATCCCTCAATTTTCATTTCAACATCTGCTTTTGCATTTAATAAAATAACCGGGATTCCTTTTAATACTTCATTTGTTTTAACCTCTCTGGTTAATTCATAACCATCCATTTCAGGCAT
>CAYNIH010000048.1:3311-13290 GCA_964397115.1 uncultured Roseivirgaceae bacterium
ATTATCAGGTCATTCAGCACAGGTGAAAGGCTGTCGATAGCAAAACCGGTAATGGGTTTTCCGTTATCCGAAAACAGCGCAGTTTTATTTTCGAAATTCTGAACGGCATACCGCAGGCTTCCCAGCGGGTAAATGGATTGGTAGGCAGCCGGTATAATCGTACTGTGCTCAAGATCAACCAGACCATACGTAAGCCGGTTGTCCGTGTCAACCGAACAGGTTATTGCCCGAAGACCGTGAATTTTAATACCAGAGTAAGAAAATGGAATGACGACTTTGCCCTTTATGTTGATGCACCCGGTGTAAATACGGTGGGTGATGGAATGCTGCCGGCTGGCCAGCAGCAAGTGGCTTTCGGTTCGTACTAACCAGAAAAATTCAGGGTTGGTAATACGCTGATTGGTTATGGTAATCAGCCCCCATTGATTGTTTAATTGATAACCCGTTACCTGTTCAGTTACCGAGAAGGTGCCATCGCTCCAGCCCAGCGCTTCGTACAGCGGAGGGATCACCACATCGCCCGAAGGGCTTCTTAAGCCAACTTTTCCGTTTTCTTCGAATACCTGAAAGGGTTCGGCAACGGCCTGCGGATTAGAAAGCGCAAGCACACAGGCTAACACGAGCATGTTCATCGTGCCAAAGATACTGGACTTGGCATTATGCACGAATATTAAACAAGCGGTTCCGTTTTTCTTTACATTTGAGCTACCGTGATTTGTAAAATCAGAAAGTCAGTTTTACCTGTGTTGCTTAGCCTGTTTGTTCTCGCCTGCAATGACGACAACGACATGACCACGGTAACATTTAGCGGATCCGTAAAGTACCACGCCACAAACCTGGCAGTGTTCAACCTTCCGCTTGAGCTAATTATTATCGACAGGGATATTCCTTTTGACCGGTCGAACCCAACCCGTAACCAGGTGTTAGCCCTTACCGGCCAGAGCAACGATAACGGACGGTACACCTTTGCCCTAAATCGCAAGATCTTCCTGTAAATACAATCTATGTTATCCGGTTAGCGGTTGACAGTTTAATCCAAATAAACCGTGATGAAGTTATGTTTCCCTGTTTGGCAGGGTATGGCCTGGTAAGAAACCTATCCGCTTCGAACGAAGTCAATGATATTTACGTGGATTACCCAACCTATTTTAAAATTACATTCGACAAGGCGGATCATCTTTCAACCGACAGGATTCAGTTTTTGTTTTGCTTTGAAAGTCACCAGACTTCCGCTGAGGTGCCAGATATTACGGTAACCCAAAAACTGCCTTTTTATTACTTTAAAAAAGTAAACCTAAACTACCAGATTGTAAAAGAAGACGGGGAACTGATAAACCAGTGGCTGATGGATGTTCTCCTCAATAAGAATGACACTACCAAGCTATTGGTGGAATATTAAGGCTTTTATTCTATAACCGAGGTTTTACTTTTGACCAGTCGTCCGGTGTGTCTACATCGTATTCTCCTTCTGGGAAGGAAATAAAAGCCGTTTCGTTTAAATGGGTAGCCAAAATTTTTTTCGCACCGGCACTATCGGGCAATTTGTTTAAGAGCGGAAAAAATGATGCGCTGAAAAAAACCGGCACGCCAAAGGTTTTTGCATAGCGGCAGGCCACGATGTGTTTACGGGTTTTGCGGAAGCATTCGGTTAATTGCCGGAAGTGGGTTGCGTTAAGAAAGGGCTGATCGCAAACAGAAAGAATTGCCCCTGCTGCTCCCGGAAAGGTCTGCTGCACGTACCCTATCCCCGCCTTAATAGAAGTGCCCATGCCTGCCGGCCATGCAGCGTTATAAATAACCTGCACCGGCAGTTGGGAAAGAACAGCCTGATGTTGCTCGAATGCCGAGCCCAGTACAATAACTACCGGACCGGTGTTGCTGCGGATGGCCTCTTTGGCAATTTTGTGAAGAAGGGTTTTTCCGTGCATTTCCAATAGCTGCTTTGACTGACCCAGCCGGGAAGAGGAACCGGCAGCAAGAATGATAATGGGTATGGTGTTCTCAGGCCCGGCAGCGCCCGGTGCAGAAGTGGAATGCTTATTCATTGGCCGACTTTGACGCAGGAGAATTACCCAGAAACACCAACTTGAAAAGTTGGCCGGTGTTCTGGTCGCGCTGGTGAATGGGATTGCTCCGGTATTTTAGAAAGCCTCCCGAACGGTTAGTAAACTTGCTTTGGATTTCGGCAACGATGGATACGGCTATTTCATCGGGTGTTTCAGCCCCGATGTCCAGCCCGATGGGTGAGTGAATCCGGTGAAGGTCGTCAGCGGTTAATACAAGGCCTTCCCGCTCAAATTCATCTCTCATTTTATCGAAGCGCTTGCGTGGGCCCAGTATGCCGATGTAGGGTGTGGCTGTAAGAAGGAGTTTTTTCAGCACATCCCGGTCATACTCGTAATTGTGCGACATCAGCACACAAGCGGTAAAGGGGGAGATGGTAAAATCGCGCTCAATGAATTCACGTTTACAAAGCGACAACTTTCCGGCCGATGGAAAAAATACCGGTGCGATGTGAGCCACGCATTCATCGGTTACCTGAACTTCCCAGCCTAACGTATTGGCCAGCGAACTAACAGGCCGTGCATCAAAACCGCCACCAAAAATGATCAGTGATATGGATGGCTGAATAAGTTCAAGAAAAACATCACCCGCTCCAACAGTATTTACCTTACTCGATCCGGCAGAGGGCAAATTCAACAACTCCGGTTTAACGGCAAATTCCGAATCCTTATCAAAGGTACTAAACAGGGTTTTTCCCTCCTGGTCAAGCAGCAATTTGCTGCCGGCCAATACACCATTGAAAAGGGTTGCCAACAGTACCGGCTGGTTATGGCTTAAAATTATTTTAAATAACTCCAGTGGGTTGTCGGGTGATGCGGGGTCGATGGGCTCAAAGAACACATCAATAACCCCGTTACATCCAAGCCCGATGCCGAGGCTCTGGTTGCTTTCTTCGCGGGTGTCGTAGGTAACAGTAAGAGGCTTTTTGTCGAGCATAACCTGCCGAGCTTTGCGCAGGGCATCACCTTCGAGACACCCCCCGCTGATGGAGCCTGTCCACCTGCTGTCATCCGTAATGAGCATGCGTGCACCTGGGCTGCGGTATGACGATCCGTGTACGCGGACAACCGTAGCCAAAGCCATTTGGCGATGGTATTGCCGGGCGTGTTCCCAGGCAGCTACAATGGCTTTCAGCTCTTTCACAACAGTTATTTAATTATCCATAATTTTAACCGAGTTAACGTCAATAAGGATGGGGCCACCGCTAAGGGGGTATCCTTCTACCGGCTTGCCCGTAATCCGAACTGTTTTTCCGATGAAATCATCCAGGTTGACCGTGTTGCTTTTCAAAGCAGCTTGAATAGCGTTATCCTTTTCAAGAGTATGTGTGCCGTACATATAGGTAGTGTATTCAGGTTTAATCACTATCCCGGTAAGGGCCACTTCATCAAGTTGCCGGGGGGAGTTGCACAGTCCGGCAAGAAAAAACACCAGCAAGGTCTTGTTCATTAATTGAAAAATAGAAAAGGGTCGCCATAAAGACAACCCTTTTGTTCTGGAAGGCCGGGTGTGGCAGTTATTCTTGTCAGAAACCGCTCACATTCAGTCGTCCTCCGGTTGCAGTTTTTCCGCTCAGCGATGAAGTAGCCACCACGCTGCTGAGTATCGCATTTTTAATCTGCGAAGCGGTTGCGCCCGGATGTGAGGCTGCATAGAGGGCAGCTCCTCCGGTTACATGGGGAGTAGCCATGGAGGTGCCGCTGTAGCTGGCATAGGCGGAAACAATTTGTCCGCGTGAACTCTTTGGCACGGTGGAATATATTCCGCGGCCGGGAGCACCCAGGTCAACCGAGGTAGCGCCCCAGTTGGAGAAGCTGGACAATGCCCCGTTGCTGTCGATGGAAGCTACGGCTATGATGTTGGTATTGTTGTACGAAGCCGGATACGAAGGGTTGGCATCGTTGTCGTTGGTACTGTTACCGGCAGCCGCAATGAAGAGTATGCCGGCCTGGTTGGCGCGCTCAATTGCATCGTATAAGCCTTGAGAGTATCCGCCACCGCCCCAGGAGTTATTGGTGGCTACCAGGTTAATGCCGTGGCGCTGTTTCAGGTCGGTAAAGTAGTCAACCGCTTTAATGGCATTGGCGGTGGTGCCTCCGTTGTTACCCAGAAATTTGGCATTCATGAGTTTTACGGTCCATACCACTCCTGCAACCCCTTTGCTGTTGCCGCCTACACCTCCGATGGTCCCTGCTACGTGAGAGCCGTGGTCATCAGAGGTTCCGTCAAATACAGTATTGTTATTGCCTGCAAAATCCCATCCATACACATCGTCCACATATCCATTACCGTCATCGTCTTTACTGTTACCGGCAATTTCGCCTGGGTTGGTGCCTGCATTGGCAGAGAGGTCTTCGTGGGTATACATGTAGCCTTCGTCAATAATGCCAATCCAAACGGTATTCGAGCCTGTGTTACCGGCAGCCCAGGCTTCACCGGCCTGGCTTCCGTATTGATTAGCGGGAGAAGTGGCATCGCCATACATGCCCCACAGCGACCCGTTGGTGTAGTAGGTGTCGTTGGAGGTGGCAAAATGGTTATAAATCCAGTTGGGTTCAGCGTACTCTACTTCGGGCAGATTTTTGAGCATACGGATCGCCTCCATGGTTTCAAGGGAAGAGTGAACCAGAATGAGATCTCCGGTTTCACCCTTTCGGGCAACTTCCAATTCCATGGCCGGAGTGGCGATGGTTTCGATAAGTTCTGCTCCGATCAGAGACAGGGCATCAGATTTTGCCCGTGCTCCTTCCTGTCCGCCAGATTTGAATTTGATCAATACCTCACCAGGAATGTACTTCGGTTGTGAAGAGGTACGCTGGATGCCTACATCCTGCGTGATAGAATTTTCATCCACGCACGATGTTACTGCTGTCAGCACAAGCGCGGCCGACAGCACAGAAAAACGTTTTAGCTGCATAGGTTATAAGGGTTTAGATTATAGGTGCTGCGAAGCTAAAAAAATTCTCAAAAGAAAATACGGCAAACAGGATAGCGCACCGGTCATTCTACTGAGATCTTGACGATATGCAATTTTTTTAATTGCTATTAACCCGATAGGGTTAATAATACTCCGTTTACGGATATTTTTTTACATCTGACTGATCGTCAGTTCCTCTTTGAAAAACGGTTGGGTAGTTAATCGCCTGCCCGTTGCCGTGTACAGCGCATTGGCCAGTGCGGCTCCTGCAGGAGGCAGACCGGGTTCACCCAGTCCGGTCGGGTCAATGCCGTTTTCAACAAAGAAGCACTCAATCTCCAGCGGGGCTTCGCTGTTGCGGATGAGTTTGTAGTTATGAAAATTACTCTGGTCGGGTTTGCCATCCGTAAAGGTCATCTCGCTGTAGAGCGTGTGGCCGAGTCCATCCACAATGCCGCCTTCCAGTTGGTTCTTTGCTCCTTCGGGGTTAACCACTATGCCGCAGTCAACAGCGCACCATACTTTGCGGATCACCGGTTTTGAATTTTTCATTTCGATGTCAAGCACCTGGGCCACATAGCTGTTGTGGCAGAAGTAAGCAGAAACACCGCGGTGTACCCCTTCTTTCTTTTGGCCCCAGCCGGATTTTTCTTTAACCAGTTTCAGTACACCGGCATAGCGGGCGGCATCGTAATCGTTATTGGTCCCTACCGGATTGGTAGCGGCACGGTCGAGCAGTTCCAGCCGGAAGTCAATGGGGTCTTTGCCCAGCGCTTCGGCTACTTCATCCAGGAAACATTGCTCGGCAATGGCCATGAAATTGGAGCGCGGTGCGCGCCAGGCACCGGTGGATATGTTGGACTCCAGCGCATGGTTTTCAACCAGGTAGTTATCTACGGCACCGGCAGGAAAGCGATTAGCAAACACCGGGCTTTCGTGAATGCCGGCTCCTCGAATTTTAAGGCCAATCAGGTTATTATTCTTATCAATAGCGGCCTGGTATTTTACTTTATAGGCAGGCCGGTAGGTTCCCTGGGTCATGTCGTCTTCGCGGGTATAGACTACTTTAACCGGGGCGTTTATTTTTTTAGAAATAACCGCGGCCTCCAGGCCGAAGTGCCCGTACAACCTTCGGCCAAAGCCGCCACCTTGGCGGGTCATGTTAATGGTAACTTTGCTTTCGGGTATGCCCAGCACAGCCGAAACAGTTTTTCGCAGCAACTCGGGTGTTTGAATGGGACCAATCAGTTCAGCGCCATCGCTGGTAACATGGGCGAAGAAGTTCATCGGCTCCATGGTGTTGTGCGCCAGAAAGGGGGCCGAGTAGGTGCGCTCAATAATTTTGGCAGCTTTCTTAAATGCCTCATCGGGGTTGCCGTCTTTCCGTGCAGGCGTATCGGCTTTTTTCTCCAGCAAATCCGAAAGCGCCTTGTCGTAGCTTTCGGTACTCATGGGCGGGTTAACCGTTTCCCATTCAATGCGCAGGGCCTTCTTTGCCTGCATTACACTCCAGGTATTGTTGCCAACAATTACCACCAGTTCTTTGAATGCGTTCACGTCAGACCATTGTGTTTCGATGTCATCGGGCAAGGTAGTGATGGTGAAAACCTCTTTGATGCCGGGCATAGACCGGGCTGTGGAGTCGTCTACCGATTTTGGCCGCATGCCAAAGGCGGGGGCATGAACAATCATGGCAATGAGCATCCCTTCGCGTTGAACATCCAGGCCGAAGAGCGGTTCGCCTTTGATAACTTTTTTGCCATCAACATTTTTTGTTGGCTTGCCGATGATGGTAAAGTCTTTAGGATCTTTAAGGGCAACCTCCTCGGGCACAGCAATGCCTACGGCTTTTGATGCCATTTCGCCATAACCAATCGTTTTGCCGGATGGATGCTTTATCACACCCTTTTCGGTGGTTAATTCAGAAACGGGTACCTGCCAAAGTTGTGCGGCCGCTTCCATGAGCATGCGTCTGGCTGAGGCACCGGCCATGCGCAGCGATTTCCATCCCTGCCTTATCGACTGGCTTCCGCCTGCCAACTGGCGCACGTATTTTTCGGTGTTCAGAGGTGCCTGCTCTACCAGCACATTGCCCCAGTCAACATCCAGTTCTTCGGCCACAATCATCGGCATGGATGTTTTTACGTTCTGGCCTATTTCCGGATTGGGCGAGAAAATGGTTACCACCCCGTTGTTTCCTATTTTAAGAAAGGCGTTTATATCGAACCATTCATCAGGTAAGGCCAGCCCGGCTTTTTCCTGCGAAGGTGCGCACGACATCAGCCAGTTAAATCCAATCATGATGCCCCCGCCTGCTGCTGCCGATACTTTTAGAAATGACCTTCTGTTATAATGTGTTTTGATGACTTCCATGGTACAATTTTTTTCGGTTTACAAACTGAGCCTGATTTTTATTTCATCGTTGCAGCTTTTTTTATGGCTTCGCGTATGCGCAGGTAGGTACCACACCGGCAGATGTTGCCGTTCATGGCATTGTAAATATCTTCATCGGTTGGATTTGGATGTTGTTTTAACAAGGCTGCAGCCGACATGATTTGGCCTGCCTGGCAATAACCGCACTGCATTACGTCCACTTCTTCCCAGGCTTTTTGTACCGGGTGATCACCGTTTTTCGAGAGGCCTTCAATGGTGGTTACTTCGCCATCGCCTACAGCCGATAGCGGGAGGGAGCATGAGCGCACCGCTTCGCCATTAAGGTGAACGGTGCACGCACCACACTGGGCAATGCCACAGCCGTATTTAGTGCCGGTTAGCCCCAGCAGGTCGCGAAGCGCCCACAACAGCGGCATATTCGGGTCGGCCTCTACCGTATGTCTTTTTTTATTGATTTTCAGGTTAATTGTTGCCATGAAGGGTAATGGTTTTTAGAAGCTATTAAAGTTACGAAATTTACCGGCTTTCAGGTGTTAAAATTGTGTTATCGGAAACACCTGAAATAAACGGTTGATTTTATAGGCTAAACGGCTGTTGGAATGAAAGTTTGGCTCGTGGTTTTTTCTTTAACGGGATTTGGGCTGCTGGACTCTGCGCAGCACAACCTAGAGGTAACGGTATCGGACATCAAGGTGGTTAAGGGCTCCATCCGCCTGGCGCTTTACAGCAATGCAGACGATTTTATGAAGAAGCATAAAGCGGTGCGCGAAGTGGCCGTTAGCGGCAATACGGTGAAAGTAGTTTTCGAAAACCTGCAGCCGGGCGAATATGCCATCAGTTGTTTCCACGATGTGAACGACAACAAAAAGCTTGACTCAAACTTTATGGGCATCCCGCGGGAGCCTTATGGCTTTTCGAACAATGCGCGCGGAATGTTCGGGCCACCCGGTTTTGACGATGCCCGGTTTATGGTAAACGGCAATACGGTAATAACCATCCGGTTGAACTAACTCACCGGCATTCGCGCAAAACGCGGCTTGCTTCTGATACGTCAACCAGCCCGCGCTGGTGTTCCCATGAGTTGTAAATGTAGGTGGCAATTTCGGCAACCTCCAGGTCGGTAAGTGTGGGGATGCCCGGCATAGCCTGATTGAATTCTTTGCCGTTTACGATCAGCGGTCCTTCCATTCCGTTTTTCATCAGGCAGAGCACCGACTCAAAATTATTTTTCATGTAATCCGACTGATGAAGGGGCGGATACACCCTGCCCAGCCCGGTGCCGTTGGGCTGGTGGCAGTTGCTGCAGTGTTTAAGGTAGAGTTGCTCGCCTTGGTTAAAATAGAGGGTGAACTTATTTTTTTCCTGCGCTTGCCTGCAACTTAGCAGGACCAGTCCTGCAATAATGAACCCGTAGCTAATTCGCATACTCCAGCCGAAGCCTCCGAATGTCTTTTATAAGCCTGTTTACATCTTCTTCCAGCGTGCCATCGTATTTGCCACGGATCCTTCGCTGTTTGTCGATGAGTAAAAATGCTCCACTGTGGATAAACCCATCGGGTTCGGTTTTATCTACCATGGCGGTGGCAAAATAGCTGGTTTGGGCGATGTTGTAAATTTTATCCTGGTCACCGGTTACAAAATGCCATTTATTGCTTGTCACGCCCAGCCGGCCGGCAAAATCGCGCAGGCGGGCCACGTCATCGTGTTCGGGGTCAATGGTATGGGAGAGGATGAGCACATCGGGCATGGCCTGGATAGAATCGTACACGCGAAGCATCTGGGTCTTCATTTTCGGGCAAATGGTGCGGCAGGAGGTGAAGAAGAAATCAGCGATGTATATTTTATCTGTAAATGTCTCCTGCGTAACCAGCACGCTGTCCTGATTCAGAAAGGCAAAGTCGGCAATGGTGTGGTAAACGGTGTCAACCGTTTTCTTGCCGTTCGTTTCATTGACCACTACTTCGCGATGACCAAAAACAGGGAGCGGTTTTTCTTTTCCCGGCTGGCAACTGCACAGTACAACAAGCGCGACAAGGCTGCTTAACTTTGCGAACAATTTTTTAATCATATATCCGAATATTATCCCCAACTCTAACAATTCCCCGGTTAACTGCCACAACATTTTGACCGAAATAAACCTTTCCGTTTTTCCTGCGGTAAGCAGAAAGCGTTTGCAAGGGTTCAACTCCTCTTTTGCCGGTGGCCGGGTCAATGGTGGTGAGCACACAGCGACTGCAATTTTTTATACCTGAAAAACCGGTTGCACCGATTGAAAATTTTTTCCAATTATCTTCTTCGTATGGCTCTCCGCCTGTAAAAACAAAATTCGGCCTGAACCGGTTTATTCCTACCGGTTCCGGCAAGCGGTTATTCAGATCGTTTAGCGAAGCCTGGCCGATGACGAGAAACGGGTAGCCATCGGCAAGGCTTACCTGCTCGCTGGCCAGTGCGTAATTTTTATCAACCGGCCGCTGATTTTCTTCCGGAAAGAAAACCAGCCTGCAGGGAAGGTTAAGGAGGTCGGAAAACCACTCGCTCACCTGAACGTCAACTTCTGAAACAGCAACAGAATCACTCCAGATGGTGGCTGTAAAGGATTCATTT
>CAYNIH010000049.1:0-13109 GCA_964397115.1 uncultured Roseivirgaceae bacterium
ATTGCCGATGTTTCGCATGAATTGAAGACACCCATTTTTGCTGCCCAGGGATTTGTACACACCCTGCTGGATGGGGCCATAGACGATAAATCGGTGCGCAACAAATTTTTAAAAAAGGCAGCCAAAAGCCTGGACGGACTCGATGCCCTTGTGCAGGATTTGCTCACCCTTTCGCACATTGAAACGGGGCAGATTAAAATGCATTTTGAAACGATTGACTTATACAAACTCACCGAAGAGGTGTTTGATCAACTGGAAGAAAAAGCGCAGAAGCGAAACATCCGCCTTAAAATCGAAAACGAGCCGCAGAAAGTGATGGTATATGCCGACTGGCAGCGCATTTACCAGGTGATGACCAACCTGATAACCAACGCCATCAAGCATTCGTATGAAGGAGGCGATGTGCTGGTTCGCTTTGAAATCGGAAAGAAACACATTGTTACCCACGTCCGTGATTTCGGAGAAGGCATACCGCCCGAGCACCTGCCCAGAATTTTCGAACGCTTTTACCGGGTAGATAAAAGCAGAAGCCGCGAAAAAGGCGGAACCGGACTTGGACTGGCCATCGTGAAGCACATCCTCGAGAATCACAATACAAAAGCCGAAGTGAAAAGCGAGCCAAACCATGGGGCTGATTTTAGTTTTAAATTGCCGCGCGTTAAACCCCAGCCGGGCGAGAGCCTTGAGTAAATTAATCTACCGATTCAGGTGAGCCGTAAACTCGATTTTAGCGCATTAATCCTTTGGGAAGATACCGATTACCTTGCTGTTAATAAACCACCGTTTGTTGCCACGCTTGAAGACCGTAACGAACCCCTGAACCTGCTTGCCCTGGCCAAAGGTTATGCTGCCGATGCCCAGGTTTGCCACCGGCTGGATAAAAATACATCGGGTGTTTTGGTAGTAGCCAAAAATCCTGCAGCTTACCGCCACCTAAGCCTGCAGTTTCAGAACCGGGAAGTTACCAAACTGTACCATGCCATAACTGAGGGCATTCACCGGTTCGACAATGTTCTGATTGATTTGCCCCTGCTAAAACAAAACGATGGGAAAGTGAAAATCAGCAACAGACAAGGTAAACCTGCCCAAACCTGGTTAACGACATTAAAAGTTTTTCGTAACCACACCCTGGTTGAATGCCGGCCGGTAACCGGACGCATGCATCAGATACGGGTACACCTGGCGGCTATGAGCGCCCCCATTTCCGGGGATGAACTGTATGGAGGAAAGCCGATTTTCCTTTCGGCTTTAAAAAAGGATTTCAGCTTGAAAAAATTCACTGAAGAACAGCCCCTTATTAAACGTATGGCACTCCATGCCCTGAGCCTTGCGTTCAAAAACCTTCATGGCGAATGGATTACCGTTGAAGCCCCCTATCCAAAAGACCTGAAAGCCGTGGTAAGGCAGTTGGAGCTCACTTCGTGAATGGCGATTACCGGAAAAACGCCAAAAAGCACTTCCTATTTGTAATTAAGGCCTCATCCGTTTACCTTTGTGTCCCTTTTTTAAGGAAGGGTTCATTTTATTGATTATTAACGCTAAAAAACGTGGATCAGCAGAGTTATAAGACGGTTTTTGCTAACAAGGCCACCATTGAAAAAGGCTGGGTTTTGGTGGATGCCAAAGACAAAGTATTAGGCCGGGTAGCGAGCCAGGTAGCCAGTATTATTCGGGGAAAGCACAAGACCAGCTATACCCCCAACACCGATTGTGGTGATCATGTGGTGGTGATTAATGCCGAAAAAGTAAGAATGACCGGTAAGAAGTGGACCGATAGGGTAATCTTTACCCACTCCGGTTACAATGGCGGCCAGCGGGAGCACACCCCCGCACAGATTCGCGCCAAGCACCCCACAAGGCTGGTGGAACATGCCGTAAGGGGTATGCTTCCGAAAAACCGGTTGGGCAGGGAATTATTCCGCAGCCTTCACGTTTATGCCGGTACCGAGCATCCGCACACCGCACAGCAACCAAAAGAAATTAAATTTTAATACATGGAGATTGTCAACGCAACGGGTAGAAGAAAAACTTCTGTAGCCAGGGTTTACGTAACCCCGGGGAAAGGTGAAATCAAAGTAAACGCCCGTGATCTCAAGGAATACTTCCTCTCAGAGATTCACCAGACACTGGTTAAGCAGCCCTTGGTGGCGCTTAAAGCCGAGAATCAATACGATGTTACCGTTAATGTTGAAGGGGGTGGCATTAAGGGCCAGGCCGAAGCCGTAAGGCTGGGCATTGCCCGCGCCCTGGTTTCGGTGAATGCGGAAAACAAACCTGTTTTGCGTAAAGAAGGTTTGGTAACCCGCGATAGCCGGATGGTGGAGCGTAAAAAGTACGGCCGCAGAAAGGCAAGAAGAAGATTCCAATTCAGCAAACGTTAACCGGAAACAGCAACAACATGGCAAGACAATTAACCTATCAGGACTTATTGGATGCGGGCGTTCACTTTGGGCACTTAACCCGCAAATGGAACCCGAAGATGGCCGAGTACATCTTTATGGAGAACAACGGCATCCACATAATTGATTTGAACAAAACGCTAACCTGCCTTGACGAAGCGGCTTTTGCGCTGAAGAACATCGTGCGGTCGGGCCGTAAGGTCATGTTCGTAGCCACCAAAAAGCAGGCTAAAGATATTGTTACGGAAGAAGCCAAGCGCTTGAATATGCCCTACGTTACCGAACGGTGGCTGGGCGGCATGCTCACCAATTTTGCTACCATCCGCAAGTCGCTTAAAAAACTTTCACAGATTGATAAGCTGATGAAAGATGAAGCCTCGCAAAACCTGCAGAAGAAGGAACGCCTGATGCTTACCCGTGAAAAAGCCAAACTGGAAAAACAACTGGGCGGTATAGTTGATCTGAACCGGTTGCCAGCCGCCTTGTTTGTTATTGATGTGAAACGCGAACACATTGCCGTAGCCGAAGCTCAGAAACTCAACATTCCGGTTTTTGCTATGGTGGACACCAACTCCGATCCGGGCCTGGTCGATTTTCCTATTCCGGCTAACGATGATGCGTTCAAGTCCATTTCGCTGATTACAAAATACATTGGCGAAGTAATTGAAGAAGGCCTGATGGAGCGGAAGCGTGACAAAGAAGACGCCAACCTCAAAAAAGAAGAAGAGGAAAAGCGTAAAGTTGACGAAGCAGCGGTAGAAGAAGCTAAGTAATAAGCAAAATGGATTGGCCAATGGTGGCCGGCAAAATAACGAACATCGGCTGGCTGGCCGATGTTCTTCATTTTAAGTTAGCACAATCGAATTAATCCGAACCTTTAAATCCGAGTAAAGCAATGATTTCAGCACAAGACGTAAACAAACTCCGCCAGATGACTGGCGCAGGGATGATGGACTGCAAAAAGGCCCTTACCGAAGCCAATGGTGATTTTGAAAAAGCCATAGAAATCCTCAGAAAAAAGGGCCAGAAGGTTTCAGCCTCACGTTCCGATAAGGATGCTACCGAAGGCGCTGTGTTTGTTAAAGTAAGCGATGATTATAAAGAGGCAGTGTTGATTGCCCTGAACTGCGAAACAGACTTTGTGGCTAAAAATGAAGAGTTTCAGAACCTGGGCAGGCTGATTGCCGAAAAAGCATTTTCGAATAAGCCCGAGACTAAAGAAGCATTGCTGGCGTTAAAGGCCGGAGAACTGACCCTGAACGAAAAGATCATTGAACTGGTCGGGAAAATTGGGGAAAAGATTGAGGTGAGTGAATATGTGTATATGAAGGGCGAGGCCGTTGTTCCCTACATCCACGCGGGAGCCAAACTGGGTGTATTGGTTTCTCTCAAGGGCGTGAACGGCAAAGATGTGACCGAAGCCGGCAAGGATGTGGGCATGCAGATTGCCGCGATGAATCCTGTTGCCGTTGACGACAAATCGGTGGATAAATCAGTTATTGAAAAGGAACTGGAAATTGCCAAAGCCCAGATTCTGGCCGAAGGCAAACCCGAGAACATGGTGGAAAAAATTGCTCAGGGCAAACTATCAAAGTTTTTTAAGGAAAATACCCTGCTGGCCCAGGCTTTTGTAAAAGATAACAGCAAAACGGTGGCTCAATACCTCGACAGCGTGTCTAAAGGATTAACGGTTTCTGAGTTCAGGCGGGTGGCCATCGGCAAATAAATCGGAGTTTTGCTGTATAGCTAACTTCGATTGCCCGTTATTACCGATAAAACTATATTTGGCTCTTTAAATATGCTAAAAGGAAAACTTGTTATTGCCCTATTACTGATTTCGGGTGCGGGCACATTCAGCCAGAACACGAGCGGCTCTACAAGGTCGTTTATGCAAAATCAATACCTGCTGGAACGCATGGCGAATACCGAGCAATTGCTGATGGGGACCATTCAAACGTTGCCTCCTTCTGCGCCTGATGTACTCGGTGATGATTTGTTAAACCCGCAGTTTCAGAAGGCCACCTTTTTGTTAAACGACAGTTCACTGCTGGAAGGCTTGCCCGTGAAGTATTACATTACCCGCAATGAATTTGATGTAAAAACAAAAACCGGGCTGCGGGCGTTGAAGGGCGACCGGGTAAAAAGTTTTGTGTGGATAGACAGCCTCACAAAAAAGCCACAGGTGTTTATCAATGCCCGGGAATTTAAACGGCCCGATGGCACCCCGGGTGTGGGGTTCTTTCAATTGATAACGGAAGGAAAAGTAGGCCTGATAAAGCAAACGGAAGTTATCTTTAAAGAAGCCAATTACCATGTGGCGTTAAATGTGGGCAGCCGGGATCATAAACTGATTAAAAAGAAACATTATTATTACCTGATTAACAATACGTTCAATCTGGTGCCCAAAAAGAATTTGGAGTTAATTTTTCCCGATCATCGGCCGGAAGTAAAAAGATTTATCAAGATCAACACGCTTGACATAACCCGTGAAGATCACCTGCAAGCGCTGTTTGATTACTATAACTCGTTGAAGTAATTCAGGGTTATCCTCCGGAGCATATTCAACTTTATCCGGTTAATCATCAGATTATCCTGGCGGAAAAGAAGTAATCGAAGATCCACAAGGGAAGTGTGTTTGACGATGCTAACCCTCCCTGTCATTCTTCCCAAATACAAGTCCTCAGGTTATTACCTGTCATTACTGTGGAGTTCTTCCCACTCTAACCAAACTCCTTCTGCAGGTTTTCAATGGTATTCTTGTTTACGTGCCGGAAATCAAGAATCATCAGACCGTCCAGCGCTTCGTTAAACTTGGGGTCCACGTTGAAACCAATAATGCGGGCGTTTTGCTGAATGTATTTTTTTAAAAGCACCGGGGCCGATTTTATGGCTGGCTCAATATCATCAATAATCTTGTCAAGTTTGCGCACATCCCCACCTGATGTTTTCAGCAGGGTGCGGGCTTCTTCCATAATTTGCAGACCTACTTTGAATCGCTTCTTCGGCTGAATAAACGCAGCCAGTTCATGGTCGAAATAGTGTTGCTGAATAAAAGCAACAATTACGCTTTTTGAAACCTTGGAGTAGTAATTACTGATGCTCACCGGCCCGATGATGTAACAATACTGTGGGTTGGAGACCAGCACGGTGAGAATACCCCGCCACAGCAGGAAAAGGGGCAGGCGCTTATTCTGGTATTCGGGTATGATAAATGACCGGCCTAACTCAATGGCATTGTTCAATACCGGAATTATGCCATCCTTCATTTTAAACAAGGTATTGGTATAGAACCCCTTTCTCCCGTACTTCCTGATGATGTCGTTGCCTTTGCCGATTCGGTAGGCCCCAGCCAGTTGCACGGCCCCCCTGTCATACAAAAACAAATGTTCATAGTACTCATCAAACTGGTCGAGATCAATTTTTTTATTGGTTCCTTCGCCTTCCTGCCGAAAGGTCAGTTCCCTGAGCCGTCCGATTTCCAGCATCAGGTTGGGGATGGCACTGGCCGGGGCAAGGTAAACATCAAAATTCTGCTGACTGAACAACTTCAGGTGGGCGATTTGTTCTATCTCCTGTTTAATCAGTTCAGAGCTTACCGGCTCAGTAATAGGCTGCGGTTTGTTTAGCTTAGGCAGGGCAACCAAGTTTTTTCTTTTGGGTATCGCCAGGCCGAGCGAATAGGTGCGGGCACGCAGAAATGTGCTGAACTGCTCAATGCTCTTCAGGTCATCCTGCTCGTCAACGGTTATCGGGTTGCCGATTCGCACCCGAATGGAAAAATCACGTGCATGGGTGAGTTCATGGGGTAAACGCAGGGTCCGTAATGACGGATGAATTTTTCCAAGCAAGTGAAATGACCAGCTGTTATGGCCATGAAAGTAAACGGGAATAACCGGTACCCTTGCTTTCTTGATAAGCTTGATGGCCGGCTTTTGCCAAGGCTTATCGGTTATGCCCTTTGCGTTTCGCTGACGAGTTGACACCTCCCCGGCCGGAAAAATACCCAGGGGCTTGCCGTCATCAACATGCTTGCGGGCCAGTTTCATGCCGGCAAGGCTGGAGGCCACTTCCTTATAATCTTCAAACGGATTGACCGCAATAAAAAAACCGCTGAGGGGCTCGATCTTCTTGAGCAGGAAATTGGCCAGTACTCTATAATCAGGGCGCTTACGGGCAATCAGTTCAATGAGCGCAAGGCCGTCAATGCCGCCATACGGATGGTTCGAAACAGTGATGAAGGCACCCTTTTTGGGAATGTGGTTCAGTTCGCTTTCGTCAACTTCCAGCCGGATATTGCGGTGCCTGAAATAGGCCCGCGTAAATTCAATGCCCTTGTACTGGTACAAATCCTCGTATAGCTTGTTCAGATCATGCAGTCCGGCAAACTGCATTAAGCTGCCAGCAATAATTTTGTTGCGAATGCCCGTGGCTTTGCTGAACTCACTTACGCTGATGAGTGGCTTCATGATTTAATGGGGGTTGACTTGCCTGGTTTACCAACAGGTATTCACTGATCGCTTTTCTTTTTCCCAAATGCTGTCTTAAGGGCATTCTCCAGTTCTTCTCCTGCCTTTTTTAAACTGGCTTCTACCTCCTTCCAGCGTTGCTTGTCATTGGCTTCATTTTTCAGTTTCTCTGCCGCTTGCTTAAGCTCCTGGTACTTCTGTTCAAATTCTTTGTTCAGTTTCTCCCCGGCATCGTGCAGTTCGGCCAGGAACTGATCCATCTTTTTGCCGAAATTCTTAAATGCCTTTTCGGCTGTGCCTTCCTGTTGCTTATTAGTCATAATGAATCGGATTAGGACAAAAGATACTAACTTTCAACGCACCAGCAAACCCAGGGTTATGATTACCGGCCCGATCACATCACCCATAATAAGCCGACTGAAATTATTCAAACAGCCGGCCACAAAAAACCACTGGTTGCTTTTTATTCGCTGGGCGGTAAATCACTGGCATGAGTTGCGCAACCGGGCCGGGCATTCTATATTGCTGCACTGTCATTTCGCATGAAACGATTGCTTGTATTTTTGCTGATTAGTTCTGTTTTGGTGTCAGGTTGTGCATCCAATAAAAAACACAAACGCCTGAAACCCGGTAAGCCTATTCCCTGCCCGTTAAAAGATTGCTGATGCTGAATAAAATCATTATTGCCATTGACGGGTATTCGGCCTGCGGAAAGAGCACTACGGCAAAACTGGCAGCCAAAATATTGGGCTATCGTTACATTGACTCCGGTGCCATGTACCGGGCGGTAACCCTGTATTTTCTCAATCACCACGTAGCTCTCACCAACCCGAAGGAGGTGAGCCGCGCCCTTCAGAACCTATCTGTTTCGTTTAAAGTGAATGCGATGGGCATCAGTGAAACTTACCTGAACGGACTCAATGTTGAAAGTGCAATCCGCGATTTCCGGGTATCGGAAATGGTAAGTCAGGTAAGCACGCTGAAAGAGGTGCGCCAGGCGATGGTCGAGCAACAGCGCAAAATGGGTAAAGAAAAAGCCCTTGTGATGGATGGCCGCGACATCGGCACGGTGGTTTTTCCGCAGGCTGAATTGAAATTTTTTATGACGGCCGATATCCTCGTACGGGCTTTCCGCAGGCAGCGCGAACTGCTCGACAGAGACATCATGGTGGATTTGGATACCGTAATTGAAAACATCCGTGAACGCGACCGGATCGACACCACCCGTTCGGAAAGTCCGCTGTGCCAAGCACCGGATTCCATTGTAATAGACACTACCCACCTTACCATTTCCGAGCAGGTTGATGAAGTGGTACGCAGGGCAATTTCGGCCATCGTAAAAAGGCGTTAAGCAGCCTTATAAAGCCTTTTTAATGTCAGATTTATACTTAATTTTGCCTCCGTTCAAAATTCAAAACCCCTGCTGGCATGGGCAAATTTATCCGGTTAAGGAAAGGCTTCGACATCAATCTTGCCGGTAAGGCCGCTTTAACCATCGCGCAAACTGAACAGCCTGAAACCTTTGCCATTAAACCCACTGATTTTCACGGTATTTACATGCCAAAGCCAGTGGTAAAGGAAGGCGATCAGGTAAAAGCCGGTTCTGTTTTATTTCATGACAAAAAGAATGAACAACTTGTTTTCACCGCCCCGGTAAGTGGCGAAGTGGTGGAAATAAAGCGAGGTGAAAAGCGTAAACTCCTCGAAATAAAAATACTGGCCGATAAAACCATTGAGTACCTCTCCTTTAATAAATACTCGGTAAGCGAGTTGGCCAACCTTTCCCGCGAAAAGGCACTGGAACAACTGCTGACAAGCGGAGTATGGGTAAACATTGTGCAACGACCATTTGGGGTGGTGGCCGACCCGGCTGAAAAGCCTAAATCCATTTTTATTTCGGCATTCGATTCGGGTCCGCTTGCACCCGACTATAACCTGTTGTTTAAGGGACAGGAACAGTTTTTTCAGGCCGGCATTGATGTATTGAAGAAGTTTACCTCAGGTCCTGTTCACGTAAACGTTCACAGCGGGCGCGAGATATCACCCGTGTTTTCGCAGGTAAAAGGCGTTGAGTTGAATAAATTCTCGGGCCCCCATCCTTCGGGGTGTGTGGGCGTGCAGATTCACCACCTTGATCCAATAAACAAAGGCGATGCCGTCTGGACGGTCAGCCCCCAGGGGGTTATCCAAATCGGTAAACTGTTTCTTAATGGAATTTACGATGCGGCTAAAGTGGTGGCCGTTGCCGGCTCAGAAGTCAAGAATCCGCAATATTACAAAACCTTTACCGGTGCCTGTGTCAATAAGTTTCTTCAGAACAACCTTAAACAAAACCATGTGCGGGTTGTTTCAGGAAATGTGCTCACCGGCACCAGGATTGGGCCGGAAGGATACCTTGGATTTTTCGATCACCTGGTGACCGTCATCCCGGAGGGTGATTATTACGAGTTTCTGGGGTGGATTAAACCAACAATCAATAAATTGAGTTTTCAGCGAGCATTCGGGTTGCTTTCCTTCCTGGCTCCAAATAAGGAATTTGTAGTCGACAGCAATACGCGGGGTGAGCCGAGGGCATTTGTTCAAACCGGTGTGTTTGAGAAAGTTATCCCGATGGACATTCTTCCGACTTATATGATTAAGGCAATTATTGCTGAAGATTATGATGAGATGGAAGCTCTGGGTATTTATGAAGTCATTGAAGAAGATCTGGCCTTGTGCGAATTTGTGGATGTGTCCAAGCACAACGTGCAGGAAATATTACGGGAAGGAATTGACCTAATCCAGAACAGCTAAGGATATGAAGTTTTTGCGACAGGCATTCGATAAAGCAAAACACCACTTTGAGCGGGGGGGGAAATATCATAAGTATTTTTACCTGTTTGAAGCCATTGATACGTTTCATTTCTCACCCAACACGGTAACTCCAGCCAAGGGCGCACAAATCCGCGATGCTATTGACCTGAAGCGGCTGATGATGACGGTAGTAATTGCCATGATTCCCTGCCTGTTGTTTGGAATATGGAATGTTGGCCATCAGCATTTTCTGGCTACCGGGGTGGAGGCTTCCCTGGGAGACAAGATAAAAATTGGCCTCATCCAGGTTATACCCATTGTACTGGTGGCTTACACAGCCGGAGGACTGGTTGAAGTGGTGTTTGCGATTATCCGCAAACATCCGATAAATGAAGGCTACCTGGTAACCGGCATGCTCATCCCGTTGGTAATGCCACCCGATATCCCATTATGGCAGGTAGCGGTTGCCTCCATTTTTGCGGTGGTTATTGCCAAAGAAGCCTTTGGCGGAACAGGCATGAACATCTTAAACGTTGCATTAACCGCCCGCGCATTTTTATATTTTGCCTACCCTACTGACATCTCCGGTGAAGTGTGGACTTACCTGGGTGAAGGGGCAAAAACCGTTGCCGGCTATTCAGGAGCTACTCCGCTGGCCGTTGCCGCTGCCTCAACCGGCAATGTGGTAACCGACCTGTCGAACTTTGGTGCAGGATGGGCTGACGAAATTTATAGCTTCTCCAACATGTTCTTTGGCTTTATGCCGGGTTGCATTGGCGAAACCTCTACATTAATGTGTCTTATCGGTGCCGCCATTCTCATCGTCACCGGTGTTGGCAGCTGGAAAATAATTGTCAGCGTATTTGCCGGTGCCTATGGCATGGGCCTTTTCCTTAACATGCTGGGAACAAACGTATTTATGCAAATGCCGGCCCATTACCACCTGGTAATAGGCGGGTTAGCCTTTGGGGCCGTGTTTATGGCGACCGATCCGGTAACAGCAGCGCAAACTGAAGCCGGAAAATGGGTTTACGGCCTGCTTATTGGTATATTCACAGTGCTTATCCGGGTGTTTAATCCGGCTTATCCGGAAGGAATTATGCTGGCCATTTTGCTGATGAACGTATTTGCACCGCTTATTGATTATGCGGTAGTTAGTGCAAACAAAAAACGCAGATTGAACCGTGCGACAGTCTAACCTTTATATCGTTATGTATGCAGCTATCCTCACCATTGTGTGCGGAGGGTTGCTGGCCATCGCCTCCGAAGGATTGAAGGAAAGGCAACAGGCAAACATTGAATTGGAACGCAAATCCAACATTCTTTCAACCGTGATGCAGGTTGGTAAGGATGTGAACGTAGCTGAGGAATATGATAAGCGCGTAAAAGCCTTTGTAGTAGATTTTTCCGGTAATGAAGTAGCAGGGGTTTTACCAGCGAATGTGAACATCGAAGCCGAGTATAAGAAGCCGGCAGAACAACGGTTGCTGCCCGTTTATGAATTCAGGAATGCGAACAATAAAATTGAGTACGTTGTTCTTCCGGTACATGGATTCGGGTTGTGGGATAAAATCTGGGGCTACGTTGCCCTTCAGGCCGATTTAAACACGATTCAGGGTACGGTGTTTCAGCATAAAGGCGAAACCCCCGGCCTTGGTGCGCGCATCGCTTCAGCCGAGATTCAGGACCGGTATAAGGGTAAAAAAGTTTTTGAGGGTGATCAATTAGCTTCGGTTGAAATGATGAAGGGGGAGGGCAATGATTATTCAGCCGATCCGCACAAGGTTGACGGCATGTCGGGTGCTACCCTTACCGGCAAAGGCGTAAATAATATGCTGAAAGATTATTTGGCTTGCTATTCGAACTACATTAAGAAGACGCGAAACAATCCGTAAGAATTATGAGTACCGTTGCAGAAGTTGTTCAGGAGAGGAAAAGCGAACCGCTCTTTTCAAAGAAAAACAGGAAGCTGATTACCCACCCGCTCGATTTAAACAATCCGATTACGGTTCAGGTATTGGGCATTTGCTCGGCTTTGGCGGTGACTACCCAAATGAAGCCTGCCTTTATTATGGCTATCAGCCTTACGGTGGTAACAGCCAGTTCGAACGTAGCTATTTCGCTCATGCGCAACACCATTCCTTCGCGCATCCGGATAATTGTTCAACTGGCCATAGTTGCCTCGTGGGTTATTCTGGTTGACCAGGTACTTAAAGCCTATGTGTACGATGTATCGAAGCAACTGTCGGTTTTTGTTGGCCTGATAATTACCAACTGCATTGTTATGGGCCGGCTCGAGGCTTTTGCCATGGGCAACAAAGTTGGACCGTCATTTCTGGACGGCCTCGGCAATGGCTTCGGCTACGGCATCATCCTGATGAGTGTGGCGTTTTTCCGTGAATTGCTTGGATCCGGGGCTTTGTTTGGATTTAAAATTTTTGAATCGCTTGGATTGCATTACCAAGGTAACGGGCTAATGTTATTGCCGGCCGGTGCCTGCATCATTGTAGGTATTATTATTTGGGTTCAGCGCTCTATTAACGGATACAGGGAAGCGTAACGGTATTTGCTATGGAAAATTTAATCAGCATCGGGGTTCGTTCTGTTTTTATTGACAACATGATCTTTGCCTACTTTCTGGGCATGTGTTCATACCTGGCGGTTTCCAAAAAAGTGAAAACTGCCTTTGGATTGGGATTGGCGGTGATTTTTGTGTTGGGCGTTACTACTCCAATTAATTGGCTCATTCAATATTATATACTCAACCAGGGGGCGCTCAGTTGGCTAAGCCCTGAATTTGCCAACGTTGATTTGTCCTTTCTGCAATTCATAGTTTTTATTGCGGTAATTGCTGCGATGGTGCAGCTTACCGAGATGGCGGTAGAAAAGTTTTCCCCTGCGTTGTACGGTTCACTGGGTATCTTTCTTCCGCTGATCGCTGTAAACTGCGCAATCCTTGGCGGGGCATTGTTCATGGTTGGGCGTTCGTATACTTTAAGCGAAGCAACAGTGTTTGGTTTTGGCAGCGGCACTGGCTGGATGCTGGCCATTGTGGCGCTGGCTGGAGTTCGTGAGAAGATGAAGTATTCGCACGTACCGGGCCCGCTTAAAGGTCTTGGCATTACTTTTATTCTGGTAGGCCTGATGTCGCTTGGCTTTTTGAGTTTTCTCGGCTTTTCAATTTAACGTGGATACAAATGAATTAATGACCTCTGCCCGGTATATGGCAGAGGTTTTTTATTTTAATACCAACAACTATGGTTTCAAAAATAGCCCGCTATTTCTTTAATGGTACCCTGTTTATTGTTCCGCTGGTAGCCACCATTTACTTCATTATCGAAGCCTTTCAATGGCTTGATTCACGGTTAAACTTGCCGTATCCGGGAGTGGGTTTTGTAATTATTTTAAGTGTGATTACCCTGTTCGGGTACTTCACTACCAATTTTGCGTT
>CAYNIH010000050.1:0-13065 GCA_964397115.1 uncultured Roseivirgaceae bacterium
CACAATAACGGCATCCGAAAATTCAACCCCCATTTTTATGAAGCCTTCATAATCGGCCGTTTTCAGGTTGCCCAGCATGTTGTCTTCTATGTCCATCATCTTCACCTTCGACAGGATGTCGCCTTTGAATTTATAGGTAAAGTCATTGTTGTAAATGGTAAACACCGTTTTGGTATTCTTAAACAACGGGTCGTTTTTGTAGGTGGTTTTCAGGTACAACGGGATGAAACTGGTTATCCAGTCGTTGCAGTGAACGATATCGGGTGCCCAGCCGAGCTTGCGCACCGTTTCGATAGCCCCTTTGCAAAAGAAAATGGCCCGTTCATCATTATCTTCATAAAACCGGTTTTCCTTATCATGAAATACCGACTTGCGGTGGAAGTAATCTTCGTTATCAATAAAATAAACCTGCAACTTGGCGTTGGGAATGGAGGCAACTTTAATGGTGAGCGGCTTCTCTTCATCGCCAACGGCAATGTTAATGCCCGATAACCTCACCACTTCATGCAACCGGTTTTTGCGCTCGTTAATGATACCAAAGCGAGGTACCAGTATTCTGATCTCCATACCCTTCTCCTGCATATATTGGGGCAGTTTGCGTACGAAATCGGCTACTTCCGATGTTTGCAGAAAAGGATTAATCTCACTGGCTACATAAAGAATACGGAGTTTTGACATAGGGATAATTTTAATACCGAACGGAAAAATGAACCACAAAGGTACGTAAAATACCCCCCCAATTCAACCCTTCCGCCCATTTTGGCTGGCTAACCGACCCCTTAACAGAGGCTTAAGATTCAGATTATCAGCTAATTCCGATGATTTAGCGGGGGTTCCTCCATTTGTCGCCATGGCCGGGTAAACAAATTTAAGCTATGCCTTAAACAGTCAACCCGTATATTTCAGGCTAAACCATGTGCCCGTGCATACCTCCCCAAAAACCCTGATCCGGTTTATCCTGCTGGCCGCCATATCGGTTTTGCTGGTTTGGTATTCGCTTTATGCGATACCAACTACTGAGGAAAATAAATGGGATTACCTGGCTCACACCTGGCAAATTGCCGACAAAGGGTGGCTTATGCTGATGGCCCTGCTGGCCATGACAAGCCACCTTCTTCGGGCCGAACGCTGGCGCATGCTCATTGAACCAACCGGCTATTCAACCACGCTCCACCACAGTTTTCTTTCGCTGATGATTGGCTACCTGGTTAACCTGGTGGTGCCGCGCGGTGGCGAGGTAACACGCTGTTACAATTTGTACAAACTTGATCGCTGCCCGTTTGATAAAACCTTTGGCACCGTGGTGGCCGAGCGGGCTATTGATTTGATCTGTTTTTTACTTGTCCTGATGGCGGCCGTTATCGCGGAGTCGGAAAAACTTCTCAGTTTTTTCTATTCCCTTCCGGTTCAACCGCTTAGCGGAACCAGCCGTTGGCTTTCTGGGGTTATCCTATTGGGCGTATTGGCGCTTGTGGTTGCCGCAGCCTTTTGGTTGCTTACCCGGAACAAAAAACTATTGAATAAACTTTTATTGTTCTGGCACGGCTTTAAATCCGGTTTCAGCACCATTTTACGATTGAGGAATCACTCCCTGTTCTATCTTTACTCCTTCCTAATCTGGGTGTTGTACTTTGCCATGAGTTATACCGTAATCATGGCATTTAACGAAACCAGCCACCTGGGGTGGAGCGCCATTCTATCCTTATTTGCTATTGGTTCCGTTGCCATGGTAATACCGCTGCCGGGTGGCACTGGCTCCTACCATACCCTGGTACCGGCAGGCTTAACCTTTTTGTACCAGGTTCCCAAGGCCGAGGCGGTAGCGTTTACGTTTGTCTTCCATGCCTGGCAAACGCTTATCATGATTGGCGGAGGATTCCTGGCGCTCCTGTCAACCTACCTTATCTTGGCAAGGCGGAAAAGTAGTTCATGATAAAGAATACTATATTTGACCTGCCGGAATGGCAGAAACTTAATCTGGTCTGGAAGTTGTTTATTCATAAAACCTAAAATCTAGAGAAAACTATGGGTCTATTGGTAATTGGTGTTGTTTTTATGCTGGTGGGCATGATGGTAAGCGGAAGGCTAAAGAGCAAGTTCCGTGAATACTCCCAAATCCGGCTCAACCAAAATCTTACGGGTGCTGAAATTGCCCGGCTGATGCTGGCCGATAACGGTATTCACGATGTGCAGGTAATCAGTGTCGAGGGGCAGTTAACCGATCACTACAATCCGGTAAACAAAACCGTAAACCTCAGCCACGATGTGTACAACGGTCGCAACGCGGCTGCCGCTGCGGTTGCCGCACACGAATGCGGGCATGCCGTGCAGCACGCCACCGCCTACTCCATGCTGGAGTTGCGCTCGGCCATGGTGCCGATACAAAATATCACCTCGCGCATCATGAACATCATCTTCTTTGCCATGATGTTCGGTGCCTTTGCCGTAAAGGGGTTGTTTTCGTTTGACACCGCCTTACTGGTCATCATCGGCTGCTATACGGTGTTCGCCCTGTTTGCCCTTATTACCCTGCCGGTTGAGTTTGACGCCAGCCGCAGGGCCCTTGCCTGGATTGAAGCACGGGGCATTGTTACCACGCGCGAGCACGAAATGGCAAAAGATGCCTTAAAATGGGCTGCCATGACCTATGTGGTAGCGGCTATTGCCGCCCTGGCTTCCCTTATGTATTGGGTGATGATTTTCCTCGGAAGACGTGAGTAAACAAAACTCTGCAAATACAGTTATTTTTGAAGCCTGAGGGTTAATCTCAGGCTTCTTTTTTAATTCGCATTAATTCGCAGCTATGAATTTTCAACTCACCGAAGAACACCTTGCCGTACAACAGGCCGCCCGCGACTTTGCACAAACCGAACTGCTGCCCGGAGTAATTGAGCGTGACACGCACCAGAAGTTTCCCGCGGAGCAGGTAAAAAAAATGGGCGAACTCGGTTTCATGGGCATGATGGTTGACCCGAAATACTATGGTGGCGGCATGGATACCATCTCGTATGTTCTGGCGATGGAAGAAATATCAAAAGTTGATGCCTCTGCATCGGTAATCATGTCGGTAAATAATTCGCTGGTGTGCTGGGGAATAGAAAAATTCGGAACGGAGGAACAAAAGGAAAAATACCTGAAGCGACTGGCCAAAGGCGAAGTGATTGGCGCCTTTTGCCTGTCGGAACCCGAGGCCGGCTCGGATGCCACCAGCCAGCGCACCACGGCAGAAGATAAAGGCGATTACTATTTACTGAACGGAACAAAAAACTGGATTACCAATGGCAACAGCGCCAGCGTGTACATTGTTATTGCTCAAACCGATACCGCCAAAAGACACAAGGGCATCAACGCACTGATTGTTGAAAAAGGAATGCCCGGCTTTGTAGTGGGTAAAAAAGAAGATAAAATGGGCATCCGCGGATCGGACACGCATTCCCTCATGTTCACTGATGTAAAAGTTCCAAAAGCCAACCGCATCGGTGAGGATGGTTTTGGGTTTACGTTTGCCATGACCACCCTGAACGGGGGGCGCATCGGCATCGCCTCACAGGCTTTAGGACTGGCTTCCGGAGCTTACGAGCTGGCCCTGAAATATGCCAAAGAACGAAAGGCATTCGGGCATTTTCTTTCCGAGCACCAGGCCATTCAGTTTAAGCTGGCCGATATGGCCACCAAAATTGATGCGGCCCGGCTGCTGGTGTGGCAGGCCGCTTACCTGAAAGATCAAAACAAAAATTTTGTAAAAGCTGCAGCCCAGGCAAAACTGTTCGCCTCACAAATTGCACAGGAAGTAACCACCGAAGCCGTGCAGATTCACGGAGGTTACGGGTATGTGAAAGAATACCACGTGGAGCGCATGATGCGCGATGCGAAGATTACCCAGATATACGAGGGCACTACTGAAATACAGAAGATGGTTATTTCGCGCGAACTGCTGCGGATATAAGTAGAACCCATCTCAAAAATATCTCCATTATGACGAACGATAGTGCGACATCCTTGCGGGTCGGGTTGAAACGCCAAGATTTCTCGGTCGTCCCTCCCTCGAAATAACAGACCTAGTGATTTTGAGATGGCTTCTACTCAGAAGGTAACCGTTATCGTTAGGATGTTCCCACCCCGCTTCACCTTCACCGGTATGGTTTGCCCCTTTTCAAATTTGCCAAGCGCCTCCATGTAACTTTGAACGTCTTTGATAACGTAGTCTCCCATTTCAATGATTACATCACCGGTTTGAATGCCGGCCTTTTGTGCCGGCCTGCCATCGGTTACGCCATCCACTTTCAGCCCGGCCTCCTCTGAGCTGTAGCTTGGCATTACGCCCATGGTTACCTTAAACGGGATTCGTACAGCCATGGCGATGCTTTTGGTTTTGAGGAAGGTGAGTTTTGGTTCTCCGTCCAGTTTTTCAATTACTTGCCTGATCAGGTTCAGCACAGCCACTTCGCCAGTATAATTTATTTTTTCCCAGTCATCCGAAGGTTTGTGGTAATCGGGATGCGAGCCGGTAAAGAAATGCAGCACCGGAATATCCTTGAGGTAAAACGAAGTGTGATCAGAAGGACCTATTCCCGATGAATCGGTTTTGATTTTCAACTGATCGGTAGCCAGGCTTTTCAGCAGAGGCTCCCACACCGGGCTTGTGCCCGTTCCGTTAACCACAAGGGTCTTACTTTCAGGGTTAAGCCGGCCGATCATGTCCATGTTGATCATAAAGTTGACTAGTGAAAGGTCAACCGTGGGGTGTTCCGCAAAGTACTTTGAGCCCAGCAATCCCAGTTCTTCGCCCGAGAAGAGTATAAATACAAAGTTGTTCTTCTCTTTTTTCTTGTTGGTGGCAAAGTAGCGTGCCAGTTCCAACACCCCGGCCGAACCGGAAGCATTGTCATCGGCACCGTTATGGATTTTATCCTGGGGGTTGGCATCCAGCGAACTGCCCTGGTTGCCCATGCCCAGATGGTCGTAATGCGCTCCGATGATGATGGTGGTAGCGGCTTTGTTATCGAGATAGGCAATAACATTATTTGCCGTTCCGGCTTCGCCTTCTCCGTGGGCACCCCCTTTAAACGGAAAAGCCTGGAGAAATGAACCGTTCTTACCGAGCGGTTTTAATTTCAGTTGTTTAAACTGGCCGGTCAGGTACGCAGCCGCCATCCGCTCGCCCTCCTTGCCGGTACCCCGCCCCTGAAGGGAGTCGCTGGCCAGCAGGTTAATGTGTTTGCGGATGCGGGCCTCATCGAAGGGTTGTGCGTAGAGCGCAAACGCCAGGAACATACCGGCCGAAACAAGGAGAACTTTTTTCATATGTGTATAAAGTGGTAAGCCGCAAAGATACGTGCAAGGTCTATCAACTGATATCCCTTACGGCTTAAAAAGTGATAAATTAGGGCGTGGCTTACACGATCGACCTGTTTGCGGTTTTAATTTTTCTCGGCCTGATACAAGCGGTTTTTCTTACGTTTTTCTTCTTTTCGAAGGAACACCGTTCGCGACAATACAATGTTTTTTACGGCTGGCTGCTGATTGCCATTATCGCCTGCGAACTTGAGATATTTCTTATGTACACCGGGTACATTACTCATGCCCTTCATTTTGTGGATTTCTCCGAGCCTTTTGCCTTGCTGATCGGACCTTTTCTTTTTCTGTATGTGCGCTCGTTGGCCCTCGGGCCGGTAAATCGTAAAACCATTGCAGCCCACCTTGCATTTCCGGTTATATACGCGTTGCTGCTCATTCCTTTTCTGATCTCATCGGGCGATATAAAATATAATGCGTGGATAAATTCCTATCATCCAGGATGGCCGTTGAAGGATGTAGTTTACAGCTACGATCCCTGGATGTTTGTGTTAACAGAATGGCATACTGAACTGGTTTTGATCAGCCTCTTCTTTTACCTTGCCTTAAGTGGTGGTATCATTTACCGATCATTTCGTGAAAAAGGAGAACCATTCTGGAGGCCGCAAACCGTTACATTAAAAACTTTGCGGAACGGTGTGCTGCAAATGACCGTCTTTGCGGTGCTTATCGTGGTTGTCAAGTTGCTTAACACTGATGACACAGGCGATCATTTATTCGCTGCTTTTGGTTCATTCATTATTTATTCCACCAGTTTCTCGGTAATGAGGGGTTCCGGCTTCTTTAAGCAAGCGGCACTGACTGAGCAGTCAAAGTACAAAAGCTCATCGCTTACGCCCGAACAACAGGAAATACTGATTGAAAAATTAAAGAAAGTGATGGCCGAAGGTAAGCCCTTCCTCCGTACCGACTTTTCGCAACCCGACCTGGCCCGGCAATGCGGCATTTCTGTTCATCAGTTATCGCAGGTTATTAATAACGGGCTGGGAAAGAATTTTTTTGAATGGATGGCCTCCTACCGAATTGAGGAAGCCAAACGCCTGCTGAAAGAACAGCCTAATATTAAAATAGAAGAGATAGCCGAACAGGTAGGGTATAATTCAAAATCGTCATTCAATACTGCGTTTAAAAAAATTACCGGCAGCACACCCTCTGCTTTTCGCGAAAAAAATTGATGACCTCTACTATGAAATATTGTTTTCGAGAAATGACGAAGGCCGTGAAAACTTCATGCTGTTTTTAGTTGTTCATTCATAATTTTACTGCCGATTATGAAATATCAGGATAAATGGCTTCGGTTAGTTACATATCCGGTTCTCGCATTTGTCATACGGCATTTCGGTGACATGACGCCCTGGGGGCAATTACTGAAACAACCTCTTTATTATGCCGATCTTTTATGGGATATGCTGATTGTGATTGCCAGCTGGGAAGCAAATCGCAGGCTGATTATTTACTTGGACCATCGTTACAGTTGGATCACCCAAAAATTTCAGCGATTCGTCCTCCAGTTTTTTACAGCCCTGCCAATGACGTTCATCATTGTTATTCCAATGATCTATTTGTGGAATGAAGTCATCATAGACCGGGGCGGATTCGATACCGCCAACCTGCTGGTGAATGACGTTCCATTGATCATCATCTTCACGGGCATGGTGCACATGATTTATACATTTATGTATTATCATCAGCACTATTCACAAACTATTCAAGGACTTGAGGTGCGTATCAAAGAGTTGGAAACTTCCGTAGCGGGCGTAAGCAAAGCATCTGATCTTTTGCGGCCTTCCGGCTACCGTGAATTGCTGATAGTTAATTATGGAAATTCATCTGTACCGCTTCACACCCATACCATTGCATTTATTTTCAAACAAAATGAACTCAGTTTCATCAAAACATTTGACGGAAAGGAGTACACATCTTCTTCTTCGCTTGATGCGCTGGAAGAATTGCTCGATCCCACCATGTTCTTCCGGTTAAACCGTCAGATGCTGGGCAACATCAAATCAATTAGACAATTTAAATCCGACAATACCGGTAAATTGATCCTCACCCTGGAGCCTGCAACCGATGAAGAGGTAACGGCCGAGCAGGGTAAAGTGGCTGCTGCAAATTTTGAAGGAACTCTCATTCGCTTTATGAATACACCGGAACCTATTTTCACCCCGGCTATGGAACGATGAAACTGACTGTGCAACAGGATTCGCTTTTTGCAAGCACTCCGCTTGAAACCGTGTGGCTTAAACATTATCATTATGATGTATTCATTCCTTACACCAGAGAACAGAATAAAATTGACACCACCCAGCACAGCAACCTTCGCTTCAATTTCAAAACCCGCGATGATGGCGAAATCGGTTCGGTAATGGTGAAGTTTGAGCCAACCGTTGACCCGCTGGAATTCAAACGCACACCACTGGCAGTGGCAGTAACCAATGACGAACTTCAGACCTATGAAGGCGAATACGAACTGGCCGGCATGACAGCAAAATTTTACCTGAAGGAATCGGGTTCAACCTTATACCTGTTTGTGGCCGGCCAGCCGGAGTATGAATTGCTTCCTACCGAAAAAGACATATTTGTAATAAAATCGCTGGAAGGGTTTAAGGTAAAATTTACCAAAGGTGGAGACGGAAAAATAACGGAGGTTACATTTATTCAGCCTAATGGAACGTTTGTGGCGAAGCGAAAACCATAAGCCTTTCAGGTTATTTCCTTTTCCATAATCATAAACTCAAGCGGCATTTTTGGAAATCCGAACCGCGGATCGGTAAACGCAAAGGGCTTGCGTTTGCCCGAGTCGTGATAACCATGGCGGATATACCAATCGATAAGTTCTTTCCTCACGGTAAGCACATTCATAAAAATACCGCTGCACTGTTGCCGCTTCGCTTCTTCCTCCGATGCCCTGAGCAGCGCCTTGCCGATGCCTTTGCCCTGTATGGTTGGGTTAACGGTGAGCATCCCTAAATAGAGTTTATCTTCTTCTTTACGAAGTTCAACACAGCCGATAATTTTTCCATCCTCCACATACTTCAGTATCAGGCTGCCGGGTTTTTCAATGACTTCCCTCAACAACTCGGCATCTGTGCGAGTACCCTCAATCAAATCGGCTTCGGTGGTCCAGCCCTGGCGGCCGGTGTCTCCGCGATAGGCAGCGTTGACCAATGCACTTAGTTCAGGCGCATCATCGGGAAGCGCACGAAGGATAGGATTTTGCCTCTTTAGGTGTCCTGCACCTTGAAGGCGGCCTTTTAGGTGTCCTACACCTTGAAGGTGTAGGACACCTTCAGATTCCTCGTAAAACCGGTGGAAATTCACGGGCAACAGTTTTGAAGCTAACTCTTTATGGCAAATGGAATCGCGGCTTTGATAGTAATCATTAAACGAACTGTGCGCCCATTGCTCCATTCTATCAACCAGCCCTGCCAGGACCGGATTTTGGTGTATGTAGTGAAATACCGTTGCCGGATGATCGGCCGAAACCAGGTGAACAGCTTTCGTTTTTTGCTGAAAAAGACTGCCTGTTCTGCCTTCTGCTTTATTAATCGCTTTTGTGTATGCACTTAAAAGTTGTTTAATGCCTTGCGAAAACTGCTGCCTTGCAAAACTTCCATCTTTTACCACAACAACTGATTTTTCATTAGCATGGATAAGAAAATGAAAGTGGTTGGGTATAAGGCACCAAGCCAATATGTCGCAATAAGGTAACAAGAAACGTTTAACGCCTTCTAGAAAATAGGAATAGTTACTATCGGTAAAAAATATGGCTTGCTGGTTATTACCTCGGTTATAGACATGGTATAATTCGCCTTCGACTAAATGCATGGTAAAAAGTAGCGATAATTGAGTATTGCTGCAAGAGTGACCGGTGTCCTACACCTTAAAAGGTGTAGGACAACTGTCAACATTTTTACACCGCTATGCTCGTTTTACCATTTTTGAGATGGCTTCTAGTAAATTGATACATGAGTTTACTGCAACAGGATGAGTAGCGCCTGAATAAAAAGAATTTTGGCCAGCATGGCAACCGGAAAAACGGACGCATAACCAATGTCCGGTTGATCACTTTTTGATTGATCATTAACAAAAGCCAGTATGGCCGGCTGGGTTTGCAGGCCTGCGAGCATGCCCGCCAGTCTTGGCAACGGGAAGTTAAGAACCCGGTAACCCACAAAGAGAAAAGTAATGCCTATGAGCGTGGTGACTCCCGCTCCGGAAAGAAACAATGTTACTCCATCGGGACTATTTAACAATACTTCTTTAAACGCATATCCAGATCGGGTGCCAATACCAGCCAGAAACAAAACAAGACCGAGCTGACGCACGGTACTGTTAGCACTATAGGGCATCACGAAAATCAAATTACCGATCCTGTTTATTGCACCTAATACCAATGCTACCACCAGTGGGCCTCCGGCCATACCCAATTTTAATGTTAAACCACCAGGCAGGGGTATGGGTACCATACCTAGAAAAAATCCGGCCGAAATTCCTAACCCCAACGTGAGGATATCTATTTCACTTTGCGCAGTATAGCTGTCACCGAAAAATCTGGTGGCCTCAGCCAAGTGCTCTCTGCGCGTGAGAATCCTTACCCGATCACCAAAATGAAGCGTTGTATTGGCATTGGGCAACATTTCCTGATCCCCCCTGCGAAGCCTGGTGATCAGTATTCCCATAGTATGCGTAAGATTAAGGTCCTTCAACCGATGACCTATGATAGCCGGATTGGAAACGAAGACCCTTCTCATTTCAAGTTGCTGATGATCCATGGTGAGTTGAACTTCGCTCGGTTCGCCCAGTAACGCAATGGCACGCTTTACTTCGGCAGGCTTACCCACAACTGTTAACAGATTGTTTTTCTCCAGTCGTACGTAATCCTGAGCTAAAACCGTAGTCTCCCCCTGCCGCACGCGCCCAAACAAAACCTTTATAGCATGGTTGGCTTTGAATTCACCTATCGTCTTACCAATAGCGTTATGATGTTTAACCTTAATGGTAGCATTGGTAATTTGCTCGCTTTCTTCAGGCGGGGTTGCCGCAGAGAATGATATTTTACATATTTTTTGAAAGACAACTATTGCCACAATCATACCAATCACACCCATTGGATAGGCTACTGAATAGGCAACAACAGGATCAGCCAGCACCAATTCAGTAACATTCGATGGTAAGGAATTTTTCATGAACTCCATAGCTGTAGCCAATGCAGGTGTATTCGTTAAACTTCCCGCAAACAGCCCCGCCAGATAGGGTGCTTCTAAATTGGTTACTATCCGAAGAAGAAGAACAAGTCCAAAGGCTACAGCAATTACGCTTAGAACAAGAATATTTTCCTTCCATCCTTTGCTGCGTAGGTTATGGAAGAAGTGCTCACCACTTGAAATTCCAATACAATAGATGAATAGAACCAAACCGATTTCATAAATAACAGCCGGTAGCTTCACATCAGGTGAAAGTGAACCCATCGCCAGGCCTGTGAAAAGGATGGCCGCTATGCCGAGGTTAACGCCACCGATTTTAATTTTACCCAGGGGGGCGCCTACGGCCAACACAACAAAAAGCAGCAGCAGGGACGATTCACTTAATAATTGAATAATAATCTGCACGGTCCGGTTGGTTATTCTTCGTAAAATAGCGAATTCACGCGTTCGAATTTATAAAGTCGGCTTTCCAGGCTATAAAATCAGTCGTTCCCAGGCTCTGACCTTACGTTTATTTGAATCAGAATTAAAAATCTATGGAACCGACAACACGTTCAAGAAGACACGACCTCGATTGGTTGCGCATTATTGCCATTCTGATTCTTTTATTTTTTCACACCGGTATGTGGTTTAACCCGTGGGACTGGCATGTGAAGAACAATGAACTCAGCGGAAGCTTTCGGTACTGGATGATCTGGCTTCACTTCTGGCGGATGCCACTTCTTTTATTTATTTCCGGAGCCGGAACCTACATCGCATTAGGTAAACGTACAATCAGGCAATATGCCGGTGAACGGTTCAGGCGGTTATTCATCCCCCTGGTGTTTGGCATGTTTGTGATTGTGCCGCCCCAGATTTATTATGAACACATAAAGGAATATAACGGGTACTGGGATTTCTATAAGACTGTATTCAATTTTGTTCCGTATCCGGAGGGAAGTTTCAGCTGGCACCACTTGTGGTTTATTGTTTACCTGTTATTGTATTCACTTGTTCTTATTCCCTTTTTCAAATTCATCCGGTCTGACCAGTCAGCAAACTTTAAGACAAAAATAAGCCGATGGTTGTCGAGCCCGGCAGGCATGCTGTTGATACCGTCTTTGTTGATCATCCTGACCCAGGCCATACTTCGACCTTATTTCCCGGATGAAAAGCATGATCTGACCGATCTTGCCTTTATGATTTTCTATATGTGTTTCTTTTTCTTCGGTGTGCTGTTTTATTCGGACAAAACATTATGGATGCGAATCGGTGAAAACCGGAAACATCTTCTCGTGGCTACCCTGTTCAGCCTCGTGCCTTTTTATTTATTCTATTTTCATTTTCGCGAGATTATTCATTTTCCCTGGGATGAAGACACCATTGAAACCCTCTTTGACATTTCAGGCATGTTTATGAGTTGGTTCACGGTTATAACCGTAATAGCCTACGGACAACATTATTTGAATAAACCGCATCCGTGGGTTAGCAAACTCAATGAAGGGCTGTATCCGTTTTATATCCTGCATCAAACCGTGATCATCGCCATCGGGTATTACATCTGTCAGTTGGAATGGAGTATTGCAGCCAAATATTGGTCGATTGCAATGCTTACGCTGATCAGTTGTGTAGGGTTTTATCTGTTTTTGATTCGTCCATTTAATGTGATGCGCTTTTTGTTTGGGATGAAGCCGAAGTAATAAATCCCAACATTCAATAAACACACGCAGGGTTTTAGTATTTTTATGATGAATTAAATCCTATAGCCTTATGAGCCGTTTTCTTTGGTACATTTTTTTTCTCCTGGCAGTTAGCTGTACAACCGATAGCCGCGATCCCATCGTCTGGAAAAGCATCGAAAAGGATTTGCAGGCCCAGTTCATTACAGTGGAAGATGGGGGAATAATTGAATTACCGGAAGGGAATTTTATGTTCACCCGCACGCTGAGCATGGATGGAAAAAAGAACGTTACCATCCGGGGTAAAGGCATGGACAAAACCATCTTGTCATGGAAAAATCAAACCGAAGGCGCCCAGGGCTTTCAGGTAAGTAACGGAGAGAATATTGTACTGGAAGATTTTTCCGTAGAAGATGCCAAAGGCGATAACCTGAAAGTAAACGATACAAACGGCATCACCCTGCGCAGAATCCGGTCCGTTTGGGCCGATGGCCCCAAAACAGAAAACGGAGCTTACGCGCTTTACCCGGTGCTTTGTAAAAATGTGCTCATGGAAGAATGCATTGCCATGGGATCATCGGATGCCGGAATATATGTTGGCCAGTCGGATAGTGTGATCATCCGCAACAATAAAGCCTATTGGAATGTAGCGGGTATTGAAAGTGAAAACTCGAAATGGGTTGAAATCTATGGTAACGAAGCGTACGACAACACCGGTGGGATTCTGGTTTTTGATTTGCCCGGACTTACCACCTATGGTCACTCCACGAAAGTGTATAAGAACACAATACGCAGATACAACTACAAAAACTTTGCCCATAAGTGAAATTTTGTGGCGAGTATTA
>CAYNIH010000051.1:0-5936 GCA_964397115.1 uncultured Roseivirgaceae bacterium
GCCCGACAAGCTCTGGTCGCTGGCCGAAATGGAACGAACAGGTGGTGAGCCGGATGTGGTTGGTGTTGATAAAAAAAACGGTGAGTACATTTTTTACGACTGCTCGGCCGAAAGCCCGGCAGGCCGAAGAAGTTTGTGCTACGATCAGGAGGCGTTCAACTCACGGAAGGAAAATAAACCCAAAGGCAGCGCTGTGCAACTGGCAACCTCCATGGGCATTGAGCTGTTAACGGAAGAACAATACCGGCACCTGCAAACACTCGGAACGTTTGATGCCAAAACTTCGAGCTGGATAAAAACTCCGGCCCCTATCCGGAAGTTGGGTGGCGCCCTGTTTGGTGATTTCCGTTTCGGGCATGTCTTTGTCTATCACAACGGAGCAGAGTCGTACTATGCAGCCAGGGGGTTTCGGGGGATGCTACGGGTTTGATGCCATCGCTTACGTCAATACCTAAGCTCAGATTGATAAAACAACGATTGTTTCTCAAGCCATTTAATTGAAGGATGAATCTTGACGATCTTTTGGAAAAAGTTGATTCGCGAAAAACATTTCTTGACTTCGTAAAAGCATTACGAGACGACAGGATTGACGAAGTTGAAAAAGAAAAAGTTAAAAAATCACCGCCCTATGCACCGGGACCTGCCGGCTGGGAGAACGGAACGATTGAGGCATTCCTTGACGCCATGCACGCCTACGGACTGAGCGCCACTGCCCTACCGGAGCAACCCGACTGGAAAACGTTTGCCTTGCTGTTATATGCCGGGAAGTTTTACGAATAATGCAATTTTCATTTACCCTTAAGGCTTTAATGCTGCAAGTGGTGCTTTACCGTTAAATCATAACCTGTTAAAACAAAAGAGGTGATCTGTTTTCCGATCACCTCTTGAAAAATAAAAATCAGCACAATCAATCAACCCAAATCAAACCGGTCGAGGTTCATTACCTTGTTCCATGCGGCCGCAAAATCGTGAACAAATTTTTCTTTTGCGTCAGCGCAGGCATATACCTCGGCCAGGGCGCGTAATTCCGAGTTGGATCCGAAGATCAGGTCAACCCGGGTGCCTGTCCATTTCACTTTGCCGGTCTTCCGGTCGCGGCCTTCAAAAATTTGCTTTTCATCCGAAACCGGTTGCCAGGTGGTGCCCATGTCGAGCAGGTTTACAAAAAAATCGTTGGTAAGCATTTCCGGACGATCGGTAAACACCCCGTGCTTCGAGTTGTCGTAATTGGTGTTGAGCATGCGCATGCCGCCCACCAGCACGGTTAGCTCAGGGGCGGTAAGAGTCAGCAACTGGGCCTTGTCAATCAACAACTCCTCGGCCGTTACGGAATACTTTTTCTTCAAGTAGTTGCGGAAGCCGTCAGCAACGGGTTCCAGCAAGGCAAACGATTCAACATCGGTTTGTTCCTGCAGCGCATCGCCCCGGCCCGGGCTAAACGGAACGGTAACCTGGTAGCCGGCATTTTTTGCCGCCTGCTCTACTCCGGCACATCCGGCCAGCACAATCAGGTCGGCCATAGAAATCTGTTTACCTCCTGTTTGGGTTTTGTTGAATTCGGCCCGTATTCCTTCCAGCGTTTTCAGCACGGTAGCCAGTTGAGCGGGGTTATTTACTTCCCAATCTTTTTGAGGCGACAGCCTGATGCGGGCGCCATTGGCACCGCCCCGCTTATCGGAGCCGCGGAACGTTGATGCCGAGGCCCATGCGGTTGATACCAGTTGCGAAACGGTAAGGCCTGATGCCAGCACTTTCGCTTTTAATGCAGCGATGTCCTTATCATCAACGAGCGGATGGTTTATTGCAGGAATCGGATCCTGCCAGATGAGCACTTCCTTAGGCACCTCCGGACCCAGGTAGCGGGCTATCGGGCCCATGTCGCGGTGGGTAAGTTTAAACCAGGCGCGCGCAAAGGCATCGGCAAACTCATCGGGGTTTTCCATAAAGCGCCTTGAAATTTTTTCATAGACAGGATCAAACCTCAGCGAGAGGTCGGTGGTGAGCATACGGGGTTCGTGGCGTTTGGTGTTGTCGTGCGCATCGGGCACAGTACCTGCGCCCATGCCATTTTTAGGTTTCCACTGGTAGGCACCGGCCGGGCCCTTGGTAAGTTCCCATTCGTAGCCAAACAGGTTCCAGAAGAAGTTGTTGCTCCATTTGGTTGGTGTGGTTGTCCAGGTTACTTCAATGCCGCTGGTAATCGAATCGCCCGCTTTGCCGGACCCATAACTGCTCTTCCATCCGAGGCCCTGCTCTTCAATGGGAGCGGCTTCCGGCTCGGGGCCAACGTGGGTAGCCGGGGCGGCACCGTGGGCCTTACCAAAGGTATGCCCACCGGCAATGAGCGCAACGGTTTCTTCATCGTTCATGGCCATGCGCTTAAATGTTTCGCGGATGTCTCGGGCAGCCGCTACCGGATCGGGATTTCCGTTCGGACCCTCCGGGTTCACGTAAATCAATCCCATTTGTACGGCTGCAAGCGGGTTCTCCAGGTCGCGGTCGCCCGAGTACCGCTTATCATCAAGCCACTTGGTTTCGGTGCCCCAGTAAACATCTTCCTGGGGTTCCCATACATCTTCGCGGCCACCGGCAAAGCCAAAGGTTTTAAAACCCATGGATTCAAGCGCCACATTGCCCGCCAGGATCATCAGGTCGGCCCAAGAAATCTTCTTGCCATATTTCTGTTTTATTGGCCAAAGAAGTCTTCGTGCTTTATCAAGATTAACATTATCAGGCCAGCTGTTGAGGGGCGCAAAGCGCTGCTGACCCGATCCGGCTCCTCCCCGGCCATCACCGGTGCGGTAGGTGCCGGCTGCATGCCAGGCCATGCGGATGAACAACGGGCCATAATGCCCGAAGTCAGCCGGCCACCAGTCCTGCGAGTTGGTCATCAGGGCATGGAGGTCTATTTTCAGCGCCAGGTAATCGAGTTTTTTAAATTCCTCGGCATAATTAAACCTCTCGCCCATCGGGTTTGATAAGGATGAATGTTGCCGAAGGATGTTAAGCTTCAGTTGATTCGGCCACCAGTCGCGGTTGCGGGTTCCGCCACCAGCTACCGGATTGCCGGCATGTACGGGGCATTTGCCCGTGCCGTTAGTTTGGTTTACTGTTTTGTTTTCCATTGTTGTTGGTCAGTTAATTGATGCTTAGCAAAAGGTTATATAAGAAAGGCAAACTTGCCATGACCACCGTCAGGCTTTCGCCACAAATACGACAAGGATACCGGAAAGGCAATAATAAATCAAATTGATTATCTTTATAAAGATATAATTAATATCTATGACCTTAACCCAGTTGGAGTACGCGGTTGCCCTTGACACGTGGCGGCATTTTGTGCTGGCCTCCGAAAAGTGCCATGTAACCCAGCCCACGTTAAGCATGCAAATTCAGAAACTGGAAGAGGAGTTGGGTGTAAAAATTTTTGACCGCACCAAGCAGCCTGTAATCCCTACGGAAATCGGAGAGCGGATCATCGCGCAGGCGCGGGTAGTGCTTCGGAATGCCGAAGCCATACACCAACTTATTGCAGAACAGCAAAACACGATGAGCGGTGAAGTCCGCCTGGGCATCATCCCAACCCTTGCTCCCTACCTGGTGCCTCCGCTGTTTAAAGCCATTCGTGAAAAGTATGCGCAGGTTACCCTCTCCATCAAAGAATCCATCACGGAAGACCTGCTGCACGAATTAAAAACCAACCGGCTGGATGGCGCCATTGTAGTGACCCCGCTAAACGATCCGGCTATAAAAGAGGAAGCCTTGTTTTATGAAGAACTTTTTGTTTACCTATCCAAAAGAAATGCCCTGCACAACAAACAGTACCTTCTGCCTACCGACATCGATCCGAATCAACTCTGGTTGCTCGAAGAAGGGCATTGTTTCCGTTCGCAAGTGTTAAACCTTTGCGAACTGCGCAAACATGCTTCCACGCATGTTAAATATGAAACCGGCAATATCGAAACCCTTAAACGGATGGTGGACAACAGCGATGGACTGACCATCCTGCCGGAACTGGCCATCATGGAATTCAGTAAGACCCAACGAAAACAGGTAAAGCGCCTGAAGGAGCCCAGCCCGGCCCGCGAGGTGAGCCTGGTTACCCACCGCGACCACGTTAAGACCAAACTCTTACAGGTGGTGAAAGAAGAAGTGCTGCACAGCATTCCGCCCCGTATGCGCACCATTCAGCGTAAAAAAATTGTTGAAATCAACTACCGGTAAGTAGATTCGGGCGTGTTTACGCAACAATCCTATTCAACCGCTGAAGCAAGGGCGGGTGTGAGTAATGAAAGAAAACATAAGCCGGATGCGGATAGAGGTTGGTCAGGTTGTCTACCGACAGCTTTTTAAGCGCTGCAGCCAGCGCTGCGCCATCTGCATTTGCTTTGGCAAACGCATCGGCTTCAAATTAATTCTTGCGGCTATACAGGTTCATCACTAAACCCGTAATACCCGAAATAGGTGAGAACAGGATGGTGAATGCCAGCAGATTTAAATGAATAGCCAGTTGACTGCCCCCCAACGCCAGCGACAGGTTTTCATTGAACACCATCAGCGACAGGATGTACAACGTAACAACAACCTGAATTACCGAAAGCCCGTAGTTTCGGACGATGTGCCCTTTTTTGTAATGCCCCACCTCATGAGCCAGCACTGCCACCAGTTCGCTGGTGGTGTGGTTGGCGATCAGCGTATCGTACAAAACAATTTTCTTCTTTTGGCCGATGCCCGAAAAAAATGCATTCGCTTTCTTCGACCGTTTTGATCCATCCATTACAAAAACATTGGCTACTGGAAAGCCAACCTTTTGCGAAAAAGCCTCGATGGCCGACCGCAACTCGCCTTCAGGCAACGGAGTAAGTTTGTTAAACAACGGAATAATCAGGGACGTGTAAAACATGTTCATCACCAACATGAATAATGCCGCAATACCGGCAAACCATATCCAGAAATTTTCACCAAGGGTTTGAATCAGGTAAAGCAATACCGTCAACAACCCCCCTCCAATCAGGGCACCCAACACATAACCCTTCAGTTTATCAGTAACAAAAGTTTTAACCGTAGTTTTATTGAAGCCATATTTCTCTTCAATAACAAACGTGCTATACCATTGAAAGGGCATGGTTACCAGTTCGGCCGCTACGCCAAGCACCGCAAAAAAGAGCAGGGGTAGCAGGATGAAATGCTCTGTTACCGTGCGGAGCAGTCCATCAAGCCAGCCGAATCCGGAAAACGCCAGCATGGCTATCGAAATCAGAAAACTAAAGGTAGAAGTAATAAATCCGAAGCGGGCCAGTTCGCGGTGGTAAGCCTGCGACCGCACGTATTGCTTTTTATCATAAAACGATGCCACCTCATCCGGCACATCGGTGCGCATGGCTTTCAGGTTGAGGTATTCCAGCACTTGCCCGAATACAAAACTGATGGATACGATTGCGATAATGACCGTCAGAATTTCCTGTGGCTGCATAGTTTTATACCATCAGCTTTTTGTAAGCCTGATGGACGGCACCAAAGTTAAACCGATTCTGCACGTGTTCCATCCTTTGCTGGATTTCTGGCAGGCACAAATTTCCCAGGCTGCCCTCATGGGTGTGCTGCAGGGTGCGGTCAGGCCTGAAATTTCCTTTTTCGATATTCTCTCCTACTTTTTTATAGGCATCGCGGAAGGGCATGCCCTGCAACACCAGTTTGTTTACTTCTTCTACGCTGAACAGAAATGCATATCGTTCATCCAAGAGAATATTCTCTGTTACAACCACGTTCGAAATCATCAGGTGCATCATTTGCAGGGATTCCTTAAGTTGCTGAATAGCTGGAAACAGCATTTCTTTCAGCACCTGGAAATCGCGGTGATACCCTGAAGGCAGATTGGTGCCAGCCAGGCTGATTGCATTGGGTAAACTCACCACCTGGTTGCTCTGCGCACGGATAAT
>CAYNIH010000051.1:5946-7140 GCA_964397115.1 uncultured Roseivirgaceae bacterium
CACGTCCGGATTTTTCTTATGCGGCATGATGCTGGAACCGGTGGTGAGTTCATCCGGAAAACTTATAAACCCAAAGTGTGGATTCATAAACAGAATGGCATCGGTGGCCAGTTTGTTCAGGGTTGCTGCAATGCCGGCCAGGGCTGAGGCTACAACCCGTTCGGTTTTTCCGCGGCCCATCTGGGCATACACCACGTTGTAATTCAGATCGTCAAATCCCAGCAGTTCGGTGGTCATTTTCCGGTTTAACGGAAATGACGATCCGTATCCGGCTGCAGAACCAAGCGGATTTTTATTTATCACACGGTAAGCCGCCTCCAGCACCACCAGGTCATCCACCAGGCTTTCGGCATAGGCGCCAAACCATAATCCGAACGATGACGGCATGGCCAGCTGAAAATGCGTGTAGCCCGGCAACAAATCAGTTTGATGCGCTGAACTTTTAGTAATCAGCAAATCAAAAAGTTGTGTAACCTCGCCAACAAGTTGTTCAATCGCGAAGCGCAGATACATTCTGATATCCACCAGCACCTGGTCGTTACGGGAACGGCCGCTATGTATTTTTTTACCGGTTTCACCGAGTGTGCGGGTAAGTTCCAGTTCAACTTGCGAATGAACATCTTCCACCCCTCCTTCAATCACAAAGTTTCCTGCTTCAATCCGCTTGTAAATTCGTTTTAGTTCGACCGACAGCTTCTCTAACTCGTCTTTTGTTAGCAGCCCGATGGACTCAAGCATCTTACTATGCGCCAGCGAACCCAGCACATCAAACGGGGCGAGGTGCAAATCAAACGCCCGATCGTTACCAACCGTAAACATTTCTACGGATTTCAGGGAGTCTTTGTTTTTCTTCCACAATTTCATTATGCCTCGGGTTAACTGGTTTGCCGCAAGGAAGCGGAGCAACATTCGATTTCATTGAGCAATTGAATATAGGTAGTGATCCCGCTACCTATCTCCTTAATTAAAATAAATTCATCCGCCATGTGCGACCGGGCCGAATCACCCGGCCCGATTTTTACCGAAGGCACCGGAATCAGCGCCTGATCGGACGTGGTGGGCGACCCATACATTTCAATGCCCTGTTGACGTGCGGCTTTAACCAGAGGATGGGCCGGATTAATGCCGGAGGGTTTCAGCCGTACCGAACGGGGCGTTACTTCGCACGAAACGTGTTTTGAAATTTCTGCAAGT
>CAYNIH010000051.1:7150-13030 GCA_964397115.1 uncultured Roseivirgaceae bacterium
AAGCGAGTAGGCATCGGTTACCCGCACATCCACCGTAAACCGGCATTCGGCAGGTATCACATTATGTTGTTTGCCCCCTTCAATAACCGTAACCGACATGCGAACTGACCCAAGCGTTTCCGAAATCCTTGGGAAGCGGAATGTTCTGAACCATTCAATATCGTTCATTGCGCGGTAAATGGCATTATCGCACTCATCGCGGGCGGCATGGCCGGCAGTGCCCTTGCTCACGCAATCCAGTACTAGCAAGCCCTTTTCGGCCACAGCCATCTTGCAAGAGGTGGGCTCACCAACAATGGCAAAGTCAATGCGTGGAAGCAGCGACCAGATGCTTTCAATTCCTCCGCGACCTGAAATTTCTTCTTCGGCTGTGGCGGCCAGCACCATGTTTACCTGCAAATCCTTTCTCTCATAAAAATGAAGAAAGGCCGCTATCAATGCGGTTAGTGCTCCCCCGGCATCGGTGCTGCCGAGCCCGTAAAGTTTACCGTCAATAATTTCTGCCTTGAACGGATCGCGGGTGTAGCCCGCATTCGGCCTTACCGTATCGTGGTGAGAATTAAGCAGCAGGGTTGGCTTTGCCGGATTAAAAAACCGGTTCGCGGCCCAAACATTATTGCCGATGCGGTTAACCGTTACACCTTTCCACTCCAGGTAATCGTAAAGCAAACCGGCCGTTGCCGATTCTTCCCGGCTAAAAGAGGGCAACGCAATCAGTTGCTTCAGTAATGCGACCGATTCTTCAATATCATAAAACCCCTGCATCACGACTTACAAATAAGTGTACCGATTGTTTCTTTGCCGGTATTCCGGGTAAGGTGCGCGGCATCTCCGATGAGCACCTCGCGAACGCCCGACTGGATAGCTGCGAAAGCGTTTTCAAGTTTGGGTAAAATACCATCTGTAAAAACACCCTTCTTTAACAATTCTTGGTACAAATCGGCAGATAACCAGGTGATGACCGAGTTCTCATCTGAGCGATTCTGCAGCACGCCTTTCTTTTCGAAGCAGTAAATGAGCCGCACATCAAAATGCCTGCTTAAGGCAACGGCAAGCACCGAAGCAATGGTATCGGCATTGGTGTTGAGCATAACGCCATTGGCATGGGTAAGCGAAGCAACTACCGGAACAACATTTTGCTGAAGCAGAAAATAAAGCAGGGCGGTGTTAACCCCTGCGGGTTGGATATCGCCAACATACCCATAGTCGATTTCATTCACCGGCCGTTTCACTGCCTTAATCAGGTTGCCATCCGCACCGGTTACCCCCAACGCATTGCAGCCAAGTTGCTGCAATTGGGCAACAAGTTGCTTATTAACGAGGCCTCCGTAAACCATGGTAACCAGGTCGAGGGTTTGGGCATCGGTTATTCTGCGGCCCTGCACCAACGTAGCGGTAATACCGAGTTGTTCACCGATTTTAGTGGCCAGCTTGCCCCCGCCATGAACAAGAATTTTGGGTTCTTTAATGGCGGCAAAATCAGTAAGGAATTTGGAAGTGATATGCTGGTCATCCAGCACGTTGCCCCCGATTTTTACAATGATGAGTTTGTTCATAAACCCTGCCCTGCTCCTTTGTCAGGTGTGTCTTTATAGTTTGCAAGTAAAATATCCGCCAGCACAGCCTGTGCCGCCCACACCCGGTTGGCCGCCTGCTGCGTAACCAGGCTGCATGCGTTATCCAGCACGTCAGCGCTCAACTCAAGGTTTCTGCGCACCGGCAAACAGTGCATTACCCGTGCCCCATTGGTAACACGCAGTTTTTCATTGGTTATTATCCAGGTTTGGTCACCACTCAAAATTTTTCCGTACTCGCTGTAGCTGCTCCAGTTTTTAACATACACAAAGTCGGCTCCATCCAAGGCATCGGCCTGGTTAAAGGTTATGCGGGCATGTTGCGTGAACTGCTCGGGTAATTCATATCCTTTCGGGTGAGTGATGACGAACTCGGCCCCTCCCCAGGCATTCATCCATTGGGCAAAACTATTGGCCACACATTGCGGCAGTGGTTTGATATGAGGCGCCCAGGTAAGCACTACTTTCGGCTTACGTTTTTCGTTAAACGATTCGACTATGGTAATCAAGTCGGCCAGGCTCTGCAGCGGATGAAGCGTTGCGCTTTCAAGGCTTACCACCGGGATGCCGGCATACGTTACAAATTGACGGATAACCCGTTCACTATAATCTTCTTCCTTGTTTGTCAGGGATGGAAAGGTGCGCAAGCCGAGCACATCGAAATACTGGCCCAGGACCGGTGCGGCATCTCTTACATGCTCAACAGCCGTGCCGTTCATGATCACTCCATCTTCAAATTCCAGTGCCCATCCCTCGCTTCCTACATTAAACACAATGCATTCCATACCCAGATTCCGTGCTGCCACCTGCGTGCTGATGCGCGTGCGCATGCTCGGGTTAAGAAATAACAAACCCATTCGTTTGCCGCTGCCAAGGAACTGGTCAGCCAACGGGTGGCGTTTGTAGCTCAACCCCTTACTCACCAGCGCCTGCACATCATTTACATCATCTATGGAAATAAAGTTTCTCATTTACGTTTTACCTCACTTACCGTAAAGTTCACTAAGCATGTTTGAAGCGCTTCCAGAAAGAAATAGGCCTCTTCAAGGCTCAAGGCAAGCGATGGAAGCAACCGGATGGTGTTTGGCTTTGCTTCACCGGTAACTATCCGGTACTTGTTCAGCAAAAGGTTGCGTACCAAACCAAACTCGTTGGGTAAATCAAAGCCTATCATCAGTCCCATGCCCCGAACAGAAACAATACCCGGCACTTCTTCCAGTTTGCTGATCAGGTAATTACCCACACGGCTTGCGTTATCCATCAGGTTTTCGCGCTCCATTACTTCAAGGACCGCAAGGCTTGCCGCACAGGCCAGGTGATTGCCGCCAAACGTGGTGCCGAGCATTCCGTGCCACGGCTTTATGTTGGGGTGAATCAACACTCCGCCTACCGGAAAGCCATTACCCATTCCTTTGGCAACAGTAATTAAATCCGGTTTAATACCGGCCACCTGGTGAGCAAAGAATTTTCCGGTGCGGCCGAAGCCTGATTGGATTTCATCCAGGATAAGCAACGTGCCGGTTGCCCTGCACCTGGAAGCCAGCGTGTGTAAGAAGCTTTGTTCAGGCAAATGGATGCCGCCAATGCCTTGGATACCTTCAATGATTACGGCAGCTACTGAGTCATCCAATGCCTGATGGAATGTCTGCTCATCATTTAGAGGCAAAAAAACTACGTCATGGCCTTTATTGAATTCGGAAACAATTTTAGGATTATCGGTAACGGCCACCGCCCCGGAAGTTCTGCCATGAAATGCCTTCTGAAAGGCAATTACTTTTTTCCTTCCGGTAATAAACGAAGCAAGTTTTAACGCGTTCTCGTTGGCTTCCGCACCCGAATTGCACAGAAAAAGCTGATAATCCGGATACCCCGAAAGGCATCCCAGTTTTTCAGCCAATTGTTGTTGCATTGTATTATAAACACTGTTGGAGTAGAAACTGATTTTATGAAGCTGCTCTTTCAGTCGCTTAATGTAGTGGGGGTGTGAATGCCCGATGGAAATAACGGCATGGCCGCCATACAGGTCGAGGTACTTAACCCCGTGGTCGTCCCACAGCCAGCTGCCCTGCGCTTTTACCGGAGTTATTTCCAGTAAAGGATATACATCAAACAGTTTCATCAATTTTTTACTCAGAATGCACCAGCTTTCATTTGCAACCCTAAAGTTTCCTCAAGCCCAAACATCAGGTTCATATTCTGTACGGCCTGCCCGGAGGCTCCCTTCACCAGGTTATCAATGGCAGAATGGACCACCAATTTATCGCCCACCTGTTCGAGGAATAGATAACACTTATTTGTATTGACAGCCTGTTTCATATCAATCATTGCATCGGCAATCACCACAAAGGGATGGCCTGTATAAAACCTGTGAAACAATGACTTCACTTGGGTAAGAGATTTGGTTACCGTAACAACCGAACTGGTAAAAATTCCGCGCGTAAAATCACCCCGCCAGGGTACCAGGTGCAGCGCACCGTTGTAGGACGGCTGCAGTTGGTTAAGCGAGCGATTGATTTCCGCTACGTGCTGATGGGTGAGCGTTTTATATGCCGAAATGTTGTTAGCCCGCCAGCTAAAATGCGTGGTGTCCTGCAACTGGCTGCCGGCACCGGTAGAACCGGTTATGGCAGTTGAATATATTTCAGTAAGAAGTCCTTCGGCTGCCAGCGGCAGCAGGCCAAGCTGGATGGCGGTAGCAAAGCAGCCAGGGTTAGCAATGTTTTTTGCAGTTTTAATTTTGTCCCGATTCAATTCGGGCAGGCCATACACGAATTCCCTTCCGTTAACCGAATCCCCCAGCCTGAAATCATTGCTTAAATCAATTACCCTGACGTGATCGGGAATGGCATGCTCCTGAAAAAACCGGGTACTTTTGCCATGGGCAAGGCACAGAAAGAGCACATCAACCTGCTGGTGAACTGTTGCTGAGAAAGTGAGGTTGGTTTCTCCCAGCAAATCGCGATGCATTACATGAACCGGCTGGCCGGCATGGCTGCGGCTGTGCACAAAGGCAATTTCGGCCTGGGGATGGCGAAGGAGAATACGGATGGCTTCGCCCCCGGTATAGCCGGCACCTCCAACAATTCCTGTTTTAATCTTTTTACCCATTGTTTTTGTGTTCATTGACCTGGTGGTAAATCGCTGCCTGGTTGCCGAAAATTTTTGTAAACCCTTTCACATCCTCGCCCGTCCAGCCCAAGTTCATCTCGCCATAGCTCCCGAATTTTGCAGACATCAGGTCGAATGGCGATTCAATGCCAATGACCTGGTACCAGTACGGATGCAATTCAATATGCACCACACCGGTTACCTGCTTTTGCGTGCTGGCCAGAAAGGCTTCCATATCGCGCATGACCGGGTCCAGGTACTGCCCCTCATGAAGCCAGTTGCCATAAAACTGGGCGAGTTGATCTTTCCAGGTTAACTGCCACTTGGTAAGCACATGCTTCTCCAGCGCCTGGTGCGCTTTGATGATAAGTACCGGGGCTGCCGCTTCAAATCCCACACGCCCTTTTATACCGATGATGGTATCGCCCACATGAATATCCCGGCCGATCCCGTAAGGTCCGGCTAAAGCCTGAAGGTAGCGGATGGCATGAACCGGGTGATCAAAGAGTTTTTCATTAACCTTTTTCAGCTCGCCCTGCTCAAATGTAAGCCTAACCGGTTCACTCCCGGTTTTCGTAACCGGTGTTGGCCAGGCCGCTTCGGGTAAGTTGCCCAGCGAGCGTAGCGTTTCTTTCCCGCCAACGGAAGTTCCCCACAACCCTCTGTTAATGGAGTACAATGCTTTTTCAAAATTCATTGCCACCCCTTTTGCCTTCAGGTAGGCTATCTCCTCCTCGCGCGAAAGTTTTTTATCGCGAATTGGGGTAATGATTTCAACGCCCGGCAACAGGATGTTGAACACCATATCGAACCGGACCTGGTCGTTTCCGGCACCGGTGCTGCCATGGCAAACCGCATCGGCATCAAGGCTTTTTGCGTGGCGCGCCACCGCCAATGCCTGCGACATGCGTTCCGCGCTGACGCTTAACGGGTAGGTGCCGTTTTTCAGTACGTTCCCATAAACCAGAAACCGGATCACTTTGTCATAATAGTTTAACGTTTCATCCACGGCCCTGTGCGAGGTTACACCCAAAGCCTTTGCATGTTGGGCAATCGCCTCCAACTCATCCGAATTAAAACCCCCGGTGTTAACCGTAACGGTATGCACTTCGTATTGCAACTCCTCCACCAGGTACTTTGCACAGTAGGTGGTATCCAGTCCACCGCTAAATGCCAGTACAACGCGCTTCCTCATATC
>CAYNIH010000052.1:0-12933 GCA_964397115.1 uncultured Roseivirgaceae bacterium
TTAAGAAGGGTTCGTAAACAACATGTCCGTAGCGTTGCCTCGTGCGAGGCAACGCTTGATTTTTTTAGCCGATGCTGGAGATTGTACATAAAATTCCGATTCTCACCACCCTTATTTCATTTGGGTTTTTCCTCGTATTGCGCAACCACTGGATTTCAAGAGGCTGCCCGCCATACCTCTTCTGGTGGATGACGGGTGTGTTGTGCTATGGCCTTGGCACGCTAACCGAAAGCCTGGTCAGCCTGTTCGGGTGGAGTGAAGGCATCTTTAAAGCCTGGTACATTCTTGGGGCTTTGTTCGGAGGGTTTCCACTCGCACAGGGATCGGTTTACCTGATGGTTAGCAGGTATGTGGCTGACAGGATGCTGTGGGTTGTTTTAACTGTAATACTCGTTGCCTCCATCCTCGTTATACTTTCTCCGGTAAATTATGAAGCAGTTGAATCCACACGGTTAACGGGAAAGGTACTCGGGTGGAGTTTTGTGCGGATGATAACCCCGTTTGTGAATTTGTATGCCTTTGTTTTTCTGGTAGGCGGTGCGGGTTATTCAGCGTATCGGTACAGCAAGGATCCGAAATTCAAAAAACGCTTTTGGGGTAATGTTTTCATTGCCATAGGTGGATTGCTTCCAGGGATTGGCGGCTCGTTTACTAAATTTGGCTATACCGAAGTACTGTACGTGACGGAACTGATCGGCATCCTGTTTATTTATGCCGGCTACCTCACCATCCGCACTGACCGCACCGTATCGGTGTTCGAGGTTCAGGTTAACTCATGAAGGATTAACGCAATAACGGGTAACAGAAAGCCGGCCGTTATAAACCACTTGCCCCGGCCGGTAATCCCGTTTTTCCCTTTCAGCACAAACAACCCGGTGATGCTGATGATGATCAAAAAGCCGCCAAAGATATCGGATACCCATTTCCAGCCTTTCAGGCCGTTGCGATGTAAAACATTCGACTGGTAGAAAACGGGTCTGCGTTTTATTTTTTCGTAAAGTCCTTCGCCTGTAGTAAAATCAATGAACAGCGAAGCATTGTCGTAATAAATTTTAACACGGTTGGCCGAAGGAATATCGTACACTTTCCATTTTTCTTCACCAGCCATACTGCTGAGCCGTTGGATTATTTCGGGGGTAAGATGTCCGGTTGTGTACCCGGCTGGAAAACGTATTTCTTTTTTTTCGATGATGAAGTCGGGGTTCCACTCATCGACATGATTGAGCGCAATGCCGGAGAGGGAATAGATGATGATGAGCGATGAGAAAAAATAACCCGCATCGCGGTGGGTTACAATGTTCAGTTTTCTGATTTTACGGGAAAGCGTTGTCATGGCACCTGAGCCAACCGGTTAGTTAACAGGTTATCGGCATACTCGCGCGAAATGCGGATGACCCACCGTTCAATGTTTTTATCGGGCAGGATGGAGTCGGCAATGTAGGCAACGTCTTTCTGGCGGTTACCGGTGTTGGCAATGCCATCGCCAATAATTTTAACCTGGAACATTTCATCGTGGGCAACCAGTACGGGTACCACCAGGGCTTTATTTTTCTGTGTCAGTACCCGGTTGATGGCAACGGTGGTTGAGTCGGGGTTGTAGTGTGCTACGTGGCCACACCAGCCATAAGCGTAGGCAGCAATGCCGGTTTGTTGTTTAACATACGCGCCCACCTCATCCAGCAGGGTCGACCATTCTTTCATGTACGTGGCATCGCCATAGGCTATCATCACCAGCCCTTCATTGGCCGGATCGGTGGAGAGGCGGGATGCCCTGCGAAGTACATTCTCTTTGAGCATACCGGAAAAATCGAGCAGGGGAGCAAGGTGGGTGGAGGCCCGGGGCTTGTAGCGTTCAATTTTTTCAACTTTAAGCACTTCAAGAGACTGCGGATCTTCCTTTTGGCCGATGATGGTAGGGATGTCATCAAATGAATGCGAACTGACGGTCAGAAAAATCGGTACGATAATGACATCGGTATAGCCTTCTGCGTCAAATTCTTTTAGCCGGGTAGCTATTGAGGGTTCGTTGTATTCCATAAAAGCCGTTTTGGTACCCTGTATGGTGCCGTGCTTCAGGAGGGTATCGGTTACGTTGGCTTCCAAATCCAGCAAGGCCTGCCGCCAGGTGGCCGACCGGGAGCCATGGTTGACCAGCAGCACTCCGATTTTTTTATTGTCTGCCTGGGTGAGGTTTACCGTTTGGCCGGAGCGGGAAGTACAGGATTCCAGTGCGGTGAACAGGGCTATGCCTACAATAATTGCTATGCGAAATTTCATAAGAGTTTGATTATTGGCCTCAAAAATGAGCCTGAGGGATGGTTTTTGCAAGATTTATTTAGAATTATTCTAAATAAACTGATTTACAAGGCCTTGCCGAACTGGTCAGAGCTTTCCAAAAAAGCTGTTGATGTCGAAATAGACTTTTCTGGTTTCGCCTGAAGGTGTAATAAAGGTCAGTTCATCGTAGTGTTTGCCCCTTCGCTCAATCAGCGCCTGCCGGGTTACCCGAGCCCCGGGAAAATGTTTCTGCACCCACTGGTACTCTTCCCGTATGGAGTTGACGATAACGGCCTTTTCAATGCTTGAGCCATCACGCTCAACTGATGTTGCCTGTTGCGGTGATGCGCACCCGGACACGATGAGTACGGTTACTAAAAAAATGAAAAAACTGCGGGTTGGTTTCATAATGATTGACTTTTGGTTAAGGTAAAAAGCGGGGCAGTTAAAAACTGCCCCGCTTAACACCTATTTTTCTTTGCCCAAGTTAATCAATCGCTCCACATCGTTGTTTACCGACAGGATCAGCAAGCAGGTTGCCGTACAGAACACCGGGCTGGTAATGCAGTGGTGCCCGTTCCAGCTTCCATCGTTGTTTTGAATGTTAATCAGTCGCCCGCTCATGTTTTCGTACCAGTTTTTCCAGCTTTGGTCTTTGCCGATAATCATGCCCTCACCAGTTTGCAGGTAACTTAAAAACTCCTCGCCACCGTTGTTGCCAAAACCATCCATAACGTCATCGCGCTGGGCAGTTTGTTTGGCTGATTGGTACACCTCATACGCTGTGGAATACCGGATGGCATCATCTTTTGAGAAGCCAATCTTTGCCAGGTTTTCGGCCGAAGGGGCTGCGTTTTGCGGAAGTTTTCCGGCCCGCTTTGCCGATTCCATTTCCTCCTGCACCCTGCGGGCTTCTTTTGCGGAGGCCCTTGTTGAACCGGATACCGAGTACAGTACAATACCTGCCCCGCGATCGGTTTTCGATTCTCCGGTTTTTGCATCGTAGTTGTTTTTCTGGAACTCACGCGACTTGCGCAAGGCGTCTTCATCTACCGATGCCCCGTTGGCCTGTGCCGCCTCCAGTGCAGTGGTGGCAAACGATGACTGGAGTACACCTGCCCATCCATCGCCACGCATACTGCCGTCTTTATCCTGTGCCCGTTGTATTTTAGCTACGCACGTGTTCAGATTTTTCTTCACCCGTTCGTGCAGGGCTTTGTCGTGAGTGGTATGCTCGAGAATGTTCGAAAAGAATTGGGAGGTAAGTACAACATCAATGTTGGCTCCAAGCTTGGTTTGAATCTGAGTGCCGGTAAGCTGGGTGATGTTGTAACTGGCGGCCGGAGAAGTTTCAACACACGTAAGCAGGTAGTGTAACGCTTTGCTGAGTTGCTTTGAATACTCACCGCTTGTTAGGGTGCTGCCGCTTCGCAGGATGGCCATGGCTACCATGCTGGTGGTGGCCGGGTCGGTTTGCACGGCATGGGGGTCCATCACATCCTGCCGGTAATGGCTTCCGGCTCCCCATCCTCCGTTTTGGTTTTGGGCGCGGGCTAACCAACTCAACCCTCGTGTGATGGACACTGCCACCCGGTCGGGGGTTAAGTAAATAAAAGTCGAATCCGAGCTTTCTTCACCCATCACGGTACGGAACACGCATCCCCTGGGTATTTCGCGGAGCGTTGTCCTGTCCGGCTGGGTTTTAACTGTACTGGTGAAAGCTGCCAGTAAAAACACCAGGGCAGCAGCTCCCGCCATAGCGGGAATGATTAACGCCTTCTTCATATGCATTGTGTTTTGGTTTACAATGACTAGGATGATTGGCGGGTCACTTTTTCATAAAACTTTTGTAAAAAATTTTGAGGAAGGAGGGAATAAGCGCCTAAATTAGTTTTTGCGATTTGATCTTTTCCCTTACGTAATGTTTAAACTCATCCGGACTTAGAATAGTGACCTCATCGGCAAGCCCCATCACAAAACGGCCTACTCCTTTAAAATTAAGTACCGGCCCGTTGAAGAGGTAAGTCTTGGTTTCTTCGGTTTCTTCCTTTTCCAGGTAAGGCTGGGCCAGCGGAAACTCTTCGCGCAGCAGCACATAAGCCCGTAAACTGAGGCGCAGGGTAACCCACGTTTCCTTTCTTCCGGTTATTCCGAAAATGTCGGTGTTCGTTTTTACGTGCATCTTCTCAAACTTGTAGGGCTTATCCAGCACCACCACTTCGCCTATCCGCTCCAGCTTAAAGTATTTGCATTGCTTGTCTTTGGTATCGAGGGCAAGTACCGATTGAAATCCTTCGCCAAACTGAAAAGGCTCTACCAGCCGGTCGGTAATTTCCTGGCTGTTGGCCGAGTGATAATTTTTCAGCACCACCTGCCTTTTGTTTTCCACGGCTTCCGACAGCGTGCGGAACATTTTTGCCACACGAAGTTTCAAAAATTGCTCCGGCAGTTCTTTGGCTTCGGAGTGGAGGGCAAGTTTTTTCAGCAGGGTGCCCCTGAGCGGATGGCCGCTGGCCCCACTCTGGATAAGTTGCCGAAGAATGCTGATTTCCTCGAGGGTAAACCGGTCTTCAGGGTTTTCACCTTCTTCACGGTGTACAAAGTAGCGCCCATGAAAATCCTGATCAATCATAAACCCGATTTCTTCCAGTAATTTAAAATACCGGTAAATGGTGCGCGAGGTAGTGTCCAGTTGCTGGGCGAGTTGCTCAACGGTACGGCCACCGCTTTTAAGCAGCCCGATGAGTTGAAAAACACGAAGGATCTTAGCCTGAGGAATCATAACTGCAAGCTACGGAAATGACACAGCCTGACAAATGGTTTTGGTTTGTTTGTGCAAAGAGGTTGCTGTAGCGTTAACCATTCAGGGACCGGTACCCGGTCCCGCCTCTTTTATTTCATGTACTACCGCTGATAGAAATGAGTTGGTCGTTCTTATCAAATACAAAGTATATTGCTTTTGGTGTAAACCTGATTATTATATGAAAATATCCGGCTATTTCCTGTTTATTCTCTTACCGCTCGTTACCAACGGCCAACCTTATGACCTGATAATTGCCAACGGAAAAATCATTGACGGCACCGGCAATCCGTGGTTTTATGGGGATGTGGGTATCCGAAACGGTACAATTGCGGCAATTGGTAAGCTGGACAGGCAACAGGCTGCGCGGGTGATTGACGCCTCTGGGCTTATTGTTGCTCCCGGATTTATTGATGTGCACACACACATTGAAGGAAGTGTGCTGGATGTTCCAACAGCGGGTAATTTTATTCTGGATGGCGTTACCTCGGTGGTTACCGGAAATTGTGGCAGTTCGGCTGTTGATGTGAAACAATTTTTCCATCAGTTAGACAGCGTTAAACCATCCATCAATGTGGCCATGCTGGTTGGTCATAACAGTGTGCGAAGGGCTGTGATGGGCGATGAGCAACGCGACCCTACACCTGCTGAACAGGCACAAATGGAAAATCTTGTAGAGCAGGGGATGAAAGGTGGTGCCGTTGGCTTATCCACCGGACTTATCTATGTGCCGGGTACCTATTCAAAAACCGATGAAGTGGTTGGGCTGGCCAGGGTTGCTGCGCGGTACAATGGGGTGTATGCTTCGCACATCCGCGATGAAGGCGACCGTGTAACCGAAGCCGTTGAGGAGGCCATCAACATCGGCAGGCAGGCATCTATTCCGGTGCAGGTTTCGCATTTTAAGGTTACCTACAAGCCCAATTGGGGCAAATCGGTTTCTACCCTGGCTCAGGTTGATAAGGCCAGGCAGGAAGGAATAGAAGTTACCATTGATCAATATCCTTACGTGGCCAGCAGCACCACACTGAGTACCACTTTACCCAGTTGGGTGTTTGGCGGTGGGCGCGATTCGGTGATGATCAGGTTTGCTGATCCGAAAACCCGTCAGAAGATTAAAGAGGAAATGGCCAACATGCTGAAGAAAAAACAACTGAAAAATTACTCCTATGCGGTAGTTGCCCGCTATGCGCCCGACAGTACGTACAATGGGAAAAGCATATCAGAAATAAATAAACTGCGTGGCCGCAAGGCCAGGCCGCTGGAAGAAGCGGAAACCATCCTTGAACTGATAGCTTCTACCGAACGGGTGCAGATGGTATACTTCAGTATGAATGAAGGCGACCTGCGAAGAATACTGCAATACCCCAACAACATGTTTGCCTCTGATGCAGGCATTAACAAGTACGGTGCGGGCATGCCCCATCCCAGGGCGTATGGTACGAATGCCCGTGTACTCGGAGTTTATGTTCGTGATCTCAAGTTAATACGGTTGGAAGAGGCCATCAGGCGAATGACCTCCTTGCCGGCTACAAAATTTAACCTGCGGAACCGGGGCTTGCTGCGCGAAGGCATGGCTGCCGATGTGGTGTTGTTTGATGAAAAAATGGTGGGCGATCGGGCCACGTTTGATCGGCCGCATGCCTATTCTTCAGGCTTCGCTTATGTTATCGTAAACGGTAAAGTAACAGCCGAAGGGGGCAGGCACACCGGGGTGCGCAATGGTATTCCGCTTAAATCACAATAAACGGTCAATTATTGGGTAAGGTGATCCGGAAGGTGGTTCCCTCATTTACCGCGCTGGTAACCTGAATGGAGCCCTGCATAGCCTCTACCTGGGTTTTAACCAGGAATAACCCGATGCCTTTGCCATCGGCCTGGTTGTGGAAGCGCGCGTTCAGGTTGAAGATATTGTCTTTTATCAATGCATAATCGAAGCCCGATCCGTTGTCAGAGAAGGTAACGAGCAGGCTGTTGTTTTCCATCCGGCTGGTAACCTGCACCACCAGCGGCCTGAGGGCGTGCCGGTATTTGAGCGAGTTGCTGAGCAAATTGTAAAATATGCTGTCGATGTAAGCCGGAACGGCACGGCACACGGGTGCATTAAAGGTTGCATGTATTTCGGGCTGAATTTCTTTCAACTTTTCTCTCAGCACCAGGCATACTTTTTGGAACCGATCAGAAAGGTTAACCGGCTCATACGCATTGGTTCCGTCCTTTAAGTCGATCAGTTTTACCAAGTCGTCCAGTATGGTTTCGAGTTCATGCGCGGCATCGGTAAGTTTTCCGGTAATCTCCTTATCGGGAAGGTTAGACTTTGACAGGATGGATACCAGGCCGGTGATTCGGGCTACAGAGGATCGCAAGTTGTGGGCAATGATGTAGCTGAATTGTTCTAACTGGGAGTTTTGCCTGCCCAGCTCCAGGTTGGTTTGCACCAGTTCACGGGTGCGGTGAGCCACTTCGTCTTCGAGTGATTTGTTGTAGTTGTTCAGCAGTGCATTGTGCTGCCTTCGTTGGATGTTAATGCGGTAGAGAAGGAAACTTCCGGCTATCAGAAAAACGATGGCTACGGCCGTAACAATAACCAAAATGCGTTGCTGCTGCAACCGGACGCTTTTTAATTCAGCATCCTTTATCAGGAGTTGGTTTTCCTGGGCCAGTTTTTGTGTTTGGTAATTAACCTTCAGGTTTTCGATGTACTGCAGGTTATCTTCACTGAAAATGCTGTCCTTGTACAGGTTGGCTATTTTGTAATTTTCAAGGGCGAGCGGATAATTTTCTTGGGCTTCATAAATTTCGTACAATGTATAATAAAGTAGCCTGGCTCGGTCGCGGTAATGATTGGCCTTTGCAATTTCAATTCCTTGTGTGGCTTCTTTAATGGCTTTTGAATAATTCTTTTCCATCAGGAATACCCGTGCAAGCCCAAGTTGGGTAAGGGTACGGCCGAATGAACTGATTTGCGGTTCACTAAGCATGCCGGCCAGGTTGTAGTAGTAGCGGGCTTCGTCATACCGCCCCAGGTCTGTATAGACTTCCCCCAGGTAATTGTAGGCGTTTCCAAGTCCGTAATCGGCTTTTGGCTGGTTGCCTTCCAGTGCCAGGGCGGCTTTCAGGTAATATAAGGCGCTGTCGTACAAACCCTGTTTACCGTAGTTCCTTCCTAAAAAGCTGTAGGCGTTGGCTAAGTCGGAGTGTTTTTTTGCATAGGCAAGTACCACGGCTTTCAACAAGTATTGATGTGCGGCCTTGTAGTTTTGCATGGAGGAGTAGATGTTTCCCAACACCAGGTAAGAATCGAGCAACTCCAGTGTGTCTTGTTGATCCTCCAGCTGAGGTAACGTATTCAGTGTGTAAGCAGTGGCCAGAGAAAAATTGCCGAACCTCCGGTGGATTCGTCTTAATACTTTACAGGCCTTATAAATCCCTTTTTCATCGTTAAGTTGCTGGGCAAGGGCAAGGGCTTCTTCGCTGTAACGAAGGGATTTTTTTACATCCGGACTGTAGTATTGCTCAGCAAGTTTTACCAGCAGTTCAATTTTATTTTGCCCTGAAACCTCGGGCAATAGTTTCTCCAGGCTGTCAAGATTTTGTTGCTGGGCCTGCAGCACAGCAGTAAGGTGAATAAGAATGAAAGTTGCCGGATGACGCACAGGTCAAAGATATATGGATTGCCCCTAAATTACTGAAGCAAGGTCTGTAGTTTTTTAAACTGCGCCTGATTGGCCGGTGAACCGAGGTTTTCAATAATGTTGTTTTTTTCACGGGTGGTTAACCGCCAGCTCAGGGAAGCTCTTGCGTTATTCTGCCTTATGCTGTCCATTTTCTGTAAAATGGATACATAACTTTCGGTCTGGTACTGGATGTCTACCCGGTCAATGCGTCCGCTGAACCAACTCCCGGCCTGGCCAATCAGCATGTCGCTGTTGATGTCCTGAAAGTTTTCAAAATTATTATAAACCGTGCTGATGGGCTGGGTAATGGCATCCACAATGGTTTGGCCTTCTTTGGGAGCAATGGTGCCCAGTTTGGGTGAGTCGCGTATGGAAACAAAAACAACACCTGACGTATTTTCTGCAATCCAGTCTTTAAACGCGTATAAAAATCTTACCGCATCGGAAAGGCCAAAGTTGTCCGAGATGCCGGCATCCATAATCTGAATGGGCGGTTCGGTGGGGAGTGTAGTGTTGGGGGTTATGTACGGAAACGTGGCGCTCATTCGCAGGGCTGAAAGAAAACGCAGGTTTGCCGCGCCCTGATCGTGAAATAGCCGGTGAAAGTCCACCCCGCTTATCTTGGGCTGATCATAATCGGGTTGCGAAAGAATATCGGCATTCATGAAGGCCACAGGCCTGGCCCCGATAAAAAGTTTTCGGCCATCGTTTACCACGGTTGGCGTGAGGATGATCATGGGGATGAGCGACTGGCGCTCCGGTTCATTGTAAGCACGAATGGGTTTATCCATAAACCCTTCGGTATTCTGATTCAATTGTTCTTCAAAGGTATAGCCGCGGTCGCGCAGGTAATGGTTGCCGGCATACTCAAACGTGGTGAAGCCTACAAACAGGTCGTTGGCCAGCAGCGAAAAAATCAGCGGATTCAGATTGTCTGTAGATATTTTTTGGCGGTGCAGTATGGCAAAGGGATTTACCGGTTGCCCGGTTTTTTTGCGGAGCACCAGTTCGCGGTAGTAGGAAGCACCCACTAACCCGCCTGAGGCCCCGGTTATCAGCACGCTGTTTTCCATCAGACTCCCACCAGTAAGGCTGTCGGCATGCTGGAGGGCGGCCAATGACCACAAGGCTGCCCGTTTACCGCCCCCGCTTACACACAGAAAGAGCATACGGGGTTTATGTTCGTTGCCGAATTTCTTACGCCATGTTTCAAGGATGGCGAGCGTAACCTGGCGGTCGTGCTCAATGCTGGCGCTGTCGTTTAGTTGTTTCAGGGACTCAACGGTATAGGGAGCGGGCTGCGTAGTGTAACTAAGGCCAAAGGCTTCGTAGCGTTTGGTGAAGAAATCCTCTCCAACCAGGTGGTTTACAATCAGGAAAATCACCAGCGAGGTAGTAGCCGCCCAGTTTCCGAACCAGTATTCAAACGCCCCGGCCAGCATCACAAAAATGGTAAGGAAGATCATAAAACTGGCGGCTGCCGGCAACTGAAAGGCGGGGTTATCTTTAAAGATGCCGAGCACGAGCACCAATGCAAAAATTAAAATTTCAATCACCACCAGGTTAAAGTGATTCTGATCAAATACCTGCAGGATAGTTGTTCGATCGTAAAAACCGGTATCCTCTACTTTTTTTATTTTAAAGTCGTAGTCGAGGTAGTTTTCAACGTGCACCTGGTTTTTCCGTGCGATATCCAGTTTTTTAATTGCACTGGCCCGGGTAACTGTTACACTTTGTTTCAGCTTTTCGTCAATACGGCACACCACATACTTGAAAATATCTTTATTGGTTACCCAGAAGTAGGCGAAAAAGGCCAGCTTCATCAACCCGTATCCGGATAACAGCCCGGCAAGGTTTATGGCCAGCAACGTGCCGGTTGAGTATTGATTGTTTACCTGAAAACTAACGATTTGGTAAATGTACAGCCCCATGAAGAGCAGGGGGATAAGGCTGTTGTTCAATGAGAACTTGGTGAACGGCCGGGGCAGTGTTCCGATAAATGAAAAGCGGTGGCCGTCCATAATGTAGCTGGTAATGTGAAAGGCCGTGGTAAATCCGGCTGCCGCCACGCCAATGATGAAAAAACTGGTGAAGTTGACGTTGTTCTGGTATTCAGGGTCAAGAAACAGGTAAGGAATACCCAGGTACTTGCCGAAATTACCGGTAATCATCGCAAACAGAATTATCCAGCAAAGAATCAGCACCTGGTTGCGCTTGAAGTTGTTCAGCAGCAACTGAACCGGGAAGGAGTAGAACGCGGCAACAAAAAAATGATAGATCCTCCTCATAAATAAACCCGTAAAAGATAGGTTTTTTTTTGAGTCTAAACTACATCGGATTTTGGCCGACATAAGTTGTCGGATCATTTTAGTTTCTTGCCGCGATTCGTTTACTTGAATGTTAGAGTGGAAAAGCCCCTGATAATCTACCGAAGTTCGGCCGGGAGCGGAAAAACGCACACCCTGGCCAAGGAATACCTCGCCCTGGCGCTCCGGTACCGGTCGGGGTACTTCCGGCACATCCTGGCGGTTACCTTTACCAATAAAGCCACGCAGGAGATGAAGGAGCGCATTGTGCGTTACCTGAACGACTTTATTGAGGGGCGCGATAACCCGCTGGCGGCTGAACTTAAGCGCAACCTGGGCCTAAGCGACAGCCAGTTTATTGAAAACTGCAGTGAGTTGCGTTCGCAAATCCTTCATCAGTATTCGCAATTTTCCGTTAGCACCATTGATGCTTTTTTTCAACGAGTCATCCGGTCGTTTACGCGTGAAGCAGGACTTTCGGGGGACTACCGGCTTGAAGTAGAAAATGAAGCGGTACTGAAAGAAGTAGTGGATACCCTGATTGACGACCTTGGTAAAGATAATGACCTGAAGCGCTGGGTGGTGGATTTTGCCATCCGCAACCTCGAAGGTGACAAGTCGTGGGACGTTCGCAACGGGTTGATTGAGTTCTCGTCTGAAATCCTGAAAGAAGATTTCAAGCTGATTGAGAAAGAGTTTATCGAAAAAGCCGGTGACCGGAGATTTTTGAAAACGCTCCTGGCTGAACTCAGCAAAACAACAACCATGTTCGTTAGCCAGGTGCAGGGATTGGCCAGAAAGGGCGTTCAGCTTATTGAAGACCGGAAGTTCGTCCAAAAGGATTTTTGGTATGGCGCAGGCTACACCTTTTTTTATAAACTCACCACGTTGAGGAAGGTAAGTGACTTTGAAGCGCCCGGTGTGCGCGTTACACGCGATTTGCGGGAACTGAAGAACTGGCCTAATAAACAATCACCGCGGTTTAAGGAAATTCTCACAGTTGCCGAAGCAGAACTGCTTCCTTTGTTGGATGAAATACTGAACTACCGGGACCATCACTTCAGCCGGGCCCTTTCGGCCGAAGTGGTAATGGAAAACTTTTACGCCTACGGGCTGATGGCCGATATTTCAAAAAAACTGCAGGAATATAAAATCAGTAACAACATGATGTTGCTGGCCGATGCCCCGAAGTTTTTGCAGGAATTGATTGGCGAAAGCGATGCTCCTTTTATTTATGAAAAAACCGGTTCGTTCTTTAAAAATTACCTGATTGATGAATTTCAGGATACCTCCAATTTGCAGTGGCAAAATTTTTTGCCCCTGGTTGCCGAAAGTTTAAGCAGCAACAACCGCAATGTGATTGTGGGCGATGTGAAGCAGGCCATCTACCGGTGGCGGGGCGGTGATCTTACCCTGTTGCAGGAGAAACTGGAACAACAGATGGGAAAGAATCGGGTAGGGTATGATTCCCTTTCCGAGAATCACCGCAGTGCTGCAGCAATTATTTCATTTAATAATCAGTTATTCAAATCGGCATCTGAATTTATCTCATCCGCAACGGGCAGTCCGCTCACACAACATGCCTACACTAATGTGCAGCAGCAACCCAAAAAGAAAGCCAACGGCTTTGTTGACATTCAGTTTTTTGAAGATGAAAAGGATAAGGAATATAACTGGAAGGCCTTGGCAAAGGAGCAGTTGGTAAAAACTCTGGAAGAATGGCAACTGGCCGGGGTGAAGATGCGCGACATTGCCATACTGGTGCGCACCAACGCGGAAGGCCAGGAGGTGGTAACCCACTTGCTCAATTACAGGAATTCAGTTGAGGCAAAACCTAACCTTAATTACCAGGTTATCTCCAACGAATCGCTTC
>CAYNIH010000053.1:0-12806 GCA_964397115.1 uncultured Roseivirgaceae bacterium
GCTGAAATAAATAACCGTATGGATTGCCCTTTACCAAATCGAAATTATTGGATACCGGGTTAAACAGGTTAATGCGGTTGGTCTGCGAAAACTCCTGAACCAATTTGTTTTCTTCCTGAAACAGAGGACCTACAATCAGGTCGGTATTGCGAAGTTCATTTTTTTTAAGGACTTCCTTTATCTTTTCGGGGCTGCGTTCGGTATCATAAGCCCGCAGGCTGATTTTTATGCCTTGTTTTGCCAGAGTATCTGCAGCCAGCTTCATGCCCTCGTACATATCCAACACAAATTGGTTTCGCTTTCTAACCGGGGTTGGCTCCAGCGATGAAATCAGGAAGGGGAAGAGCACAGAAACACTGTAAACCTCCTTAAAAACCGAAGGCGGCACCTCATCAATGAATTCGGATCGGTTAAGCTTAAATTGTATAATAATCTTTTCCAGCAGGGCCTTATCCTGAGGCAGGGCTGATGTTGCGATGGTCCGGGCAAGCGCTTCCCCAATTACCTCATCATTCTGATAGTTTTCATGCATTCGCTTAAGCACGTCCGCATCGGTAACGGAAGTAAGGGCATGTTCTTTCAGGGCCACCACAACATTGGTCAGCCTGCTGCTTTTGATCTGCGAAAGCACCTGCATGGCCTGAAAGTATTCGCTTTCCTCAAAATGAATTTTGGCCAACCACAGGTTTACCTCATCCAGTTGGTCCCAGTTGGGATAAAGCGTTTTAACCTGCAGGAGCATGTCCTTGGCCACCGATCGGTACCCCTGGTGGTATGCACTCAGGGCGTAAAAAAAAGAAGCATATTCAGAAAAGGGGTTACGCGCATCATACTGAATGAGTGGCTTGAACGATTCCATGGCCAGGTTGTACTTTCCCTCCTTGAACAAGGCCTTGGCGTTGGTGTATTGCTGCTGGTAATTGCCTTGTGCTGAAGCGGAGACCCCGGCACTACACCAGGCAACGATAAAGAACAGAATGAAACGTGATTTCATACTCCCTCGTTATTCCCATTCAATGGTTGCCGGTGGCTTCGAACTGATGTCATACACTACCCGGTTCACTCCCTTCACCTTGTTGATGATGTCACTGGATACATCGGCCAGGAACGCGTAGGGCAAATGTACCCAATCGGCTGTCATGCCATCGGTGCTTGATACCGCCCGTAACGCCACCACCTGTTCGTAGGTGCGTTCATCGCCCATTACGCCTACCGATTGCACCGGAAGCAAGATGGCACCAGCCTGCCACACCGATTCGTACAAACCATGGTCTTTCAATGCGCTGATAAAGATAGCATCCACCTCCTGAAGGATTTTCACCTTCTCTTCGGTTATCTCACCAAGAATGCGAATGCCCAGGCCCGGTCCGGGAAAAGGATGCCGGCCCAGAATGGCCGGATCGATACCCAATATTTTACCCACCAGGCGCACCTCGTCTTTAAATAAAGTGTTTAATGGTTCAACCACTTTCAGTTTCATAGTCTCCGGTAACCCGCCTACATTATGGTGCGACTTGATGGTAGCCGATGGACCTTTCACAGAAACCGATTCAATGACATCAGGATAAATGGTGCCCTGGCCAAGCCAACTAACTCCTTTTATGGCGTGCGCTTCTTCATCGAATACCTCGATAAAGGTTTTGCCGATGGCCTTACGCTTGGCTTCCGGTTCGCTGAGGCCCTTTAAAGCGGAATAGAATTTCTTACGGGCATCTACTCCTTTTATGTTAAGGCCCATGCCTTCGTAGGATTTCAGCACCTGGCCGAACTCATCTTTTCGAAGCAACCCGTTATCCACAAAAATGCAATGCAGATTCTTGCCGACAGCGTGGTGAATTAATGTGGCGGCCACCGTAGAATCAACTCCTCCGGAAAGGGCCATCACCACCTGATCGTTCCCTAATTTGTTTTTGAGCGCAGTTACCGTTGTCTCTACAAACTGTTCGGGGGTCCAGTCCTGCGAACAGCCGCAAATGTGAACAACAAAATTTCTAAGCAGGTTTTTGCCTTCAACCGTATGGGTTACTTCGGGGTGAAACTGGATGCCATAGATTTTTTTACCGGTTACCTGGTAGGCGGCAACCTTAACCGATGGCGTACTGGCAATTACCTGGAAATTTTCAGGTACCTGGGCGATTGTATCGGCATGCGACATCCATACCTGGGTATCCAGCGAAATCTCCTTGAGCAATTCGCTGTGATGGTCCACCGTGGTTAGCTTAGCCCTTCCGTATTCCCGCGCATGCGAAGGAAGTACGGTGCTTTTATTTTTGTGGGCTATCAGTTGAGCCCCGTAGCACACGCCCAGCACGGGAATGTTGCCGAACTGGTTAAGGTCAACATCGGGGGCACCGGCATCACGAACTGAACAGGGGCTGCCGGAAAGGATAATCCCTTTAATCTCATTGGTTAACGGGGGGATTTTATCAAAGGGATGGATTTCGCAATACACATTTAACTCCCTGACCCTTCGGGCAATCAACTGGGTATATTGGGAGCCGAAATCAAGAATGAGTACCTGTTCTGGCATGTGCAAAAATAGCAGGGCAAGTGCGCCCGCCAAATGCCCGGCTACCTATATTTATTGCAATGGGTTAATCGTCAACCGGGTAGCAAAACTCCTCCAGGTATCCGCCTGCCTCGTCAACACCGGCATAAAAGGCCTTGTTCAGGCACCGGCATCCTTCATCGGTTTTGCCGCTTTCTACCAACGCAACTCCTTTGTAAAAGATAAGCTGATAATTTTCCGGTTCCAGCCGTAAAGCCAAATCAAGATAGGTAAGGGCCAAGTCATAGGCCTCCTGTTCCACACACAGCACACCCGCATATTGGTAAGCTGGGGTATAGCCTCCGTTTAACGCAATGGCTTCATTAAAATGGGCAAGGGCTTTTTCGGGCTCATCAAGGTAATACCAGGTCAGGCCTAAATACAATTCTACCTCTTCATCGGTCTGGACTTCCTTTACTTTAAGCAAATCCGCTTTTGCCTTTTCGTACGCTCCGGTTTCGAGCAACACACCGGCACGCCACTTCAGCAGATCGATATTCCAAGGATCAGCAGACAGGATTTCGTTAATGTCCTCCAGTTGTTTTTCATTGTTCTGAAGTTCGCGGTAAATAAAGGCGCGCAGCAACCTGGCCTGGTAAAAGGATGGATTAGCCGGTATAAATCCTTCAAGGTCGGTCAGCGCTGTATAAAAATCCTGCAGGTAAAACCGGCAAATAGCCCGTTTGTACAGCACCAGCGAGGTACCGGTGTACCGGGCTTTTTTTTGCATGGCCAGCACTTTTTTATAGGTTGAAGCTGCCTTTGCAAATTGCTGACGATTGAGGAGGGTGTCGGCATCGGCTTCAAGGGCAGTCCACTTATGCTGGGCAAACCCAACCGATGCCGTGAACACCAACAGGACCAGGACAGAAATCCGCATCATCAGGCCTTGTTACGTTCGCGTTTCCGGTCGTTCTCTTTCAGCAGGATTTTACGAAGCCGGATGGATTTTGGTGTTACTTCAACATACTCATCGGCCTGGATGTATTCCAGCGCTTCTTCCAGTGAAAATTTAATGGGTGGTGCTATTTTCATTTTTTCGTCTGCACCGGAAGCGCGGATGTTGGTGAGTTTTTTGGTTTTGGTAACATTCACTACCAGATCACCCGCACGGCTGTGCTCGCCAATAACCTGGCCTTCGTAAACGGGTTCGCCTGGTTCGATGAAAAATTTTCCGCGATCCTGCAGGTTATGTAAACTGTAGGGTATGGCTTCTCCTTCTTCCATCACAATCAACGATCCGTTAATGCGGCCGGGGATCTCTCCCTTATAGGGCTGGTATTCCTTGAAGCGGTGCGTAACGATGGCCTCGCCTGCCGTAACGTTTAATAAATAATTACGCAACCCAATGATCCCCCGCGAAGGGATAATGAATTTAAGAATCATCCTGTCGCCTTTGGGTTCCATGTTGGTCATTTCGCCTTTGCGGACGGAAACCGTTTCGATGGCTTTGCCTGCATCGGCCTCGGGCAGGTCAATCGTCAGTTCTTCTACCGGCTCACACCTAACACCATTGATTTCCTTGAAAATAACCTGCGGCTGCCCTATCTGCAATTCATATCCTTCGCGCCTCATCGTTTCGATGAGCACCGACAGATGCAGCACTCCCCGGCCATACACAATAAAACTATCGGCCGAACCGGAATCGCCAACCCGCAGGGCAAGGTTTTTTTCCAGTTCCCGGTCGAGGCGTTCCTTGATGTGGCGCGAGGTAACAAACTTCCCTTCCTTACCAAAGAAGGGCGAGTTGTTGATGGTGAAGAGCATGCTCATGGTGGGTTCATCAATGGCGATGGATTTCATCGCTTCGGGCTTTTCCGGATCAGCAACCGTATCGCCTATTTCAAAACCTTCAAGCCCTACCATTGCACAAATCTCCCCAGACTTCACCTCTTCCACCTTCTGCTTGTCAAAGCCCTCGAAGACATACAAATCTTTAATGCGGGTTTTCACCACCGCTTTGCTGTCGCGCTTAACCAGCGCTACCGGCTGGCCGCTGCGCAGCGTGCCGCGGTGCATACGACCAATAGCTACACGGCCGATGTACGAAGAGTATTCTAGCGAAGTGATGAGCGATTGCGTGGTGCCCTCTTCCACCTTTGGCGCAGGAATGTATTTTATGATTCCTTCCAGCAGCGGAGTAATATCCGATGTTGGTTTTCTCCAGTCGGTGCTCATCCATCCTTGCTTGGCCGAGCCGTAATAGGTAGGAAAATCAAGTTGATCTTCGGAGGCATCCAGGGCAAACATCAAATCGAACACCTGCTCGTGCACCTCATCGGGGGTGCAGTTCTTTTTATCCACCTTGTTAATCACCACAATCGGCTTTAGGCCAAGCTGCAGGGCTTTTTGAAGCACAAACCTTGTTTGCGGCATGGGGCCTTCAAAGGCATCTACCAGCAGCAGGCAGCCATCGGCCATGTTGAGTACGCGCTCTACCTCTCCCCCAAAATCACTGTGGCCCGGAGTATCAATAATGTTAATCTTATAGTCCTTGTACCGTACCGAAACATTCTTTGCCAGGATGGTAATTCCACGCTCGCGCTCCAGCGGATTGCTGTCCATAATGAGTTCGCCCGGGTTTTCGTGATCTTTAAACAGATGCCCTGCATGAAGCAGCTTGTCCACCAGGGTGGTTTTTCCGTGGTCAACGTGGGCAATAATGGCAATGTTTCTGATCTTGTTTACGTCCATAAATTCGCTAAATCCGCTTAAAAAGTTATTTCTTACTGAATTAAGGGCGCAAAGATAAGGAATAGCGGGCAAGGTTAAAGGTAACGACCCGGGTTAAATCCCGGCCAGGAACGCTTCATCCCGTTACCTATCGCGGTGAAACCGTACGAAGGTGCCCATTGGTAAATCACGGCCGTGTTTTGATTTGAGGAAGAACTCACCACACTCCGAATGGGAAACATCGAAATGCGCGCTGACCACATTCCACCCCACCAGCGCGGAGAGGCCAACCGCATACATGCTGAGGATAAAGAAATGGTTTTTTGCTTCCAGCAAGTTGCTGCTCATTCCGATGAGTTCATTCAACTGCTCCTGCAACGTCCATTTTTCGCCTTCGGGCCCACGGCCGTAAGGTGGCGGGTCCATAATGATGCCATGGTATTTATTGCCGCGCTTCACCTCGCGCCTCACAAACTTAAAGGCATCTTCATAAACCCATCGAACATCGGTGAGGTTATTGAGTTGCATGTTCTGGTTGGCCCAGTTCAATCCGGGGCGTGAAGCATCCACATGGGTAACCTGTGCACCGGCAGCACGCGCCACCATGGAAGCCGCACCGGTATAGGCAAACAGGTTCAATACCCGTACGTCAGGAAGTTTCCAGCGCTGTAGGGTATTGAAAATAAAGTTCCAGTTTTCACCCTGTTCGGGAAAAATGCCCACATGGCCAAAACCGGTTAATGCCAGGCGCAAGGTGAGGTTCAGGGTGTTGTATTGGTATTGAATCAGCCAGCTTTCGGGCATGCCCTTGTTTTTCGTCCATCCGCCTTTTACTTCATCGGTGAACCGGAAACGGTCTTTCTGCTCCCGGTCAAACCGGGCATGTGCTCTTGCGGCCCATTCCTTATCAGGCAACACCTTACTCCAGATGGCTTGTGGTTCGGGGCGGATAAGTGTGTAGCTTCCGAACCGCTCCAGTTTTTGCCCATCACCCGAATCAATCAGTTCGTACTCTGTCCAGTTGGCCGGGTGCAGCAGGTTCAGGTTCACGGTTTCAGGTTAGCAGTTTATTTAGCAACTTTCCGAAAGATAAAAACTTTCAGAAGGCCAGATGAAATCGGGTGACCTTATTTCCAGTACCCACAATCCCAAAATAAAGAGTTTGCTCTCGCTGGAAAAACCACGCGAGCGCAGGAGGCGGCAATTATTTACCATTGAGGGGAAAAAAGAAATTGCCCTCGCACTTGAAGCCGGGTATAAAATCGGTAACCTGTTTTTCTGTGAAGAGTTGATTTCTTTAATCGAATTGCGGGCCTTAGGGCTTTCGGATAGGTTCCTGGTTCGCATAACTAAACCAGTGTTCGATAAAATTGCTGTACGTGAAAACTCCGGTGGCATAATTGCGGTTGCCGAGATGAAGCCCCACACACTAACCCAATTAAAACCCTCTGGCAATCCGCTTTTACTTGTACTTGAATCGGTGGAAAAGCCGGGCAACCTGGGCGCTATTCTTCGAACGGCCGATGCAGCCGGAGTGGATGCCGTTATCTGCTGCGATCCGCTTACTGACATCTACAATCCGAATGTTATCCGCTCCAGCCTGGGCTGTGTATTTACGAACCCCCTGGCTACCTGCACCAGTGAAGAGGCCATCGGGTGGCTGAGGAAAAACAATATCCGGATGATCTGCACCTATCTTAACGCTTCGGTTCCTTATACGGAAATTGATTTTACACAACCATCGGCTATTGTTATGGGCACCGAAGCGGACGGACTTTCGGAACAATGGGTGAAAAACGCAGATGCCAATATTATTATCCCCATGCATGGAAAAATTGATTCGATGAATGTTTCCACTTCGGCAGCCGTAGTGGTGTTTGAGGCACGCAGGCAGCGCAGCCTGGTAGCCTGACTTTTGGTATTTTGACTCATGATGAGACTGTTAATATACCTGTTGACCATTCTGTTCGTTGCCTCGTGTTCAGACGATGCACCACCGAGCCACCGAACCTATAAAATGGGCTTTCAAAACTCTGCCCCGCGGTTTGATGATTTTGACCTTTTTATCCAATCATTGCAGATGTGGACGCAACGGGCCGATGCGGCCATGATCACCACCGAACCGCCCTGGGAGGAATTGCTGGACGGACAGGACCCGGTTACCTATGTGGTGGACAATTACAAAGGGCTGGTTGACTATTACCGAAGCTTGGGTTTTGAACTGTGGGTGTACATAGACCCGCAAAACGGACTGGACCGCACTTCTGATGCGCAGGAATTGGTTGCAGCAGGCAGAAGCATTGCCGAACCGGAAATCCAGGCGCTGTACCAGCGGTTTGTGGTAGTAATGGACAGCGTACTCAACCCTGAACACCTGGGCCTTGCGCTGGAAACAAACCTTATCCGCGATGCCGCACCCGCAGTCATTTATAATGGAGTGAAGCAGGCCGCCCAGGATGCCGCTGCTCAACTCACTTCACTTGACCCGGACGTTAAGCTGAGCATTAGTGTACAGGTAGACTACGCATGGGGTAAGCTAGGCGGTGAAACGTACCTGGGCGTATCGCAGGATTTCACCGACTTCCCCTTTATCGAAGAACTCGGTCTTTCCTCCTACCCGTATTTAGGATGGGATTCACCAAACGAACTGCCCGCCAATTACTATTCAAAACTTGTTGAAGGAAGGGATATTCCGGTGTTTGTTGCTGAAGGCGGGTGGACCTCTGAATCCATAAGGATTGCACCCTTTGTCATAAATAGTTCGCCAGAAAAACAACGCGATTACATCAACCGGCATCACCAGTTACTCAATACGGTAAAAGCTACCGGGTACTTTCAACTGGTTTTCACCGATCTGGATCTGGCGGCACTCCCTCCAGAAGTGAATGACAATATCCGCTTTTTTGCATTTCTTGGTCTTGTTGACGAAGAACTGGATCCGAAACCGGCATTAGCCGCATGGGACAAACTTTATGCATTGGCATTGCGTGACCAATAGCCGTCAATTCGACTGACGCTTTTTTTGCTTACAGCTTATAAAAAACTTTACCGTTTAAGGAAATATAAAATGTTTTAAGTCATGTGGTGGAGTATCCTACCCTGCCCATCCCTCTCTGTCCAGGCTTCTGTATTGAATAGCCTCAGCCAGGTGATCGGTTTTTATCTCGGCACTTCCAGCCAGGTCGGCAATGGTACGCGATACTTTTAAAATCCTGTCGTACGCCCGTGCCGAAAGGCCCAATCGTTCCATAGCAGTTTTCAGCAACGCTTTTCCTGCCTCGTTAATTTCGCAAACTTCCTTCACCATGTTGGAGGGCATCATGGCATTGCAATAAATGGTTTTCTGATCGCGGAACCGGTGCGACTGCACCGCTCTTGCCCGTACTACGCGCTCACGGATTTCGGCACTGGTTTCCACTTTTCGTCTGGCGGTCATTTCATCAAAACTTACCGGCACAACTTCCACATGCAGATCAATCCGGTCTAACAATGGTCCGCTAACTTTACTAAGGTAGCGCTGCACCACCCCGGGGCCGCACACGCATTCTTTTTCGGGATGGTTGTAGTACCCGCACGGGCAGGGGTTCATGCTGGCCACCAGCATGAAGTTAGCCGGATAATCGAGCGAAACTTTTGCGCGCGAGATGGTTACTTTTCGGTCTTCCATCGGCTGGCGCATCACCTCAAGCACCGTTCGTTTAAATTCGGGCAGTTCATCCAGAAACAATACCCCGTTATGCGCCAGCGAAATTTCGCCCGGCTGCGGATTGCCGCCCCCGCCAACGAGGGCAACATCCGAGATGGTGTGGTGTGGTGCGCGAAACGGGCGGGTGGCAATGAGGGCAGTATCCCTTCCTATGCGGCCGGCTACCGAATGTATTTTAGTGGTTTCGAGCGCTTCATTTAAGGTAAGTGGCGGTAAAATAGTAGGGAGCCTTTTTGCCAGCATCGTTTTGCCAGCACCGGGCGGGCCAATCATGATCACGTTGTGGCCGCCAGCCGCGGCAATTTCCAAGGCCCGCTTAATGTTCTCCTGCCCCTGCACATCGCTGAAGTCGCTGTCGTAATCATTTACCTGAGCGGCAAAAACTTGCCGCGTATCTATACGGAGCGGTTCAATAGAAATTTTCTGTTGCAGGAAATCAACTGCTTCACCCAATGAAGCAACGCCATAAACATCTAGTTCATCAACAATAGCTGCCTCACGGGCATTGTCTTTGGGTAAGATGAATCCCTTGAAACCTTCCCTGCGCGCCTGAATGGCAATGGGCAACACTCCTTTAATCGGGCGCAGCGAACCATCAAGGGCGAGTTCACCCATAATCACAAACTCTTCGAGCAAACTGGCTTCAATCTGGCCGGAGGCCTTCAAAATACAGAGGGCTATGGGCAAATCATACGCTGACCCTTCCTTCCGGATGTCGGCCGGGGCCAGGTTCACCACCGTTTTTTCGCGGGGCATAAAAAAGTTGAATTGCTTGATGGCCGATTCAACCCGGTGTTCACTCTCTTTCACGGCCGTATCCGGCAACCCGCTCATATGAAAGCGCAACCCCTGCCCCACGTTTACCTCAATGGTAATTTTGCGTGCCTCAACCCCCTGCACGGCAGATCCGTAGGTTTTGGCCAGCATACTTACACTTGTTTTTCGATGAGCAGGATGAGGATGTGTACAATCTTGTAATGGATTTCATGAATCCGGTCGGCATAGCCGAAGTGCGGCACACGGATTTCCACATCGGCATGGCTTGCCAGTTTGCCGCCATTTTTGCCGGTAAGGGCCACTACCTTCATTCCTTTCTTTTTTGCGGCCTGTGCAGCGAGCACCACATTTTGTGAATTGCCGCTGGTGCTGATGGCCAGCAGCACATCGTTGGGTGTACCCAGCGCATCAATGAAACGCGAAAAAATATAATCAAAGCCGTATTCATTGCCCACACACGAAATGTGCCCCGAATCAGAAATGGAAATGGCCGGCACGGGTGTACGGCTCTCGTGGTAACGGCCGGTAAGTTCTTCGGCAAAGTGCATGGCTACGCAATGCGAACCCCCGTTGCCGCAGGCAATAATTTTGCCCCCGTTGTTTACCGCCTGAACCATCACCTTTGCCGCTTCGTCAATCCGCAAATAGTTGGTGGGTTCTTTTAAAAAATTATCGAGCACCGTTGCAGCCTGCTGCAGTTCGGTGGTAATGATGTGTCGTGTATCCATGATTACTTCTGAGGATTGGCCGTCCCTGAAGGTTTAGCGGCTTCCGTTAAATCGTAAAGCCTGGCTTTAAGGGTATTAAGTTCCGAGGTTAGTTGTTCTTTTTCAGCACGGTTTCTCCGGTTATCGCGATAATGGAGAATGATGTTGGTTGTAAACAGAATGAGCAAGAGCAGGGATCCGTACTTCAGCATCCATATCTTTCCCTGCAGCTGAATCAGGAACTGAAAATTTTCTTTTTGGCTGTCCATGTATAAACTAAACAGGAAAATAAACAAGTGCAGTACACCAAATACTGCGTAAAAAATCAGCCTGTTTTTCTTCATCATAAAACTTGGATTGGCCAACAAACTTAGCTTTTTTGCACTAAAGGTAAAAGAACCCTCAGGCCTTTTGAATCTCACTGAGCTTCCGGTAAAGCCCGCTGTTTTTGATGAGCTCATCATGCCGGCCGCGCTCTACGATGTGGCCGTTGTGGATAACAATAATTTCATCGGCATGCTGAATGGTGCTGAGCCGGTGGGCGATAACCAGAGAGGTGCGGTTTTTCATCAGGTTGGTCAGGGCATCCTGCACCAGCCGTTCCGATTCCGAATCCAATGCCGAGGTGGCTTCGTCCAGGATGAGGATGGGCGGGTTTTTCAGTACGGCACGGGCAATGGCAATTCGTTGCCGCTGCCCGCCCGACAGCCTTGAGCCGCGTTCGCCAATAAGGGTTTGATACCCGTTTTCCGTAGCAGTAATAAAGTCGTGTGCGTTGGCTACCTGTGCTGCCCGAATGACGTCTTCTTCTTTTACATCGCGCATGCCAAAGGCAATGTTGTTAAAAATGGTGTCGTTAAACAGGATGGATTCCTGGGTAACCACACCAATTAACTTGCGTAGCGATTCGAGGTCGTATTCGCGTAAATCCACTCCGTCCAGCAAAACGGCTCCTTCGGTGGGATCGTAAAACCGCGGCACCAAATCGGCCAGTGTGGATTTTCCGCCTCCGGAAGGCCCCACCAGGGCGATGGTCCGGCCCTTTTCAATCTTCAGCGAAATGTTTTTCAGTACGGGCTCCTTTTCATAGGCAAAGCTTACGTTACGGAATTCAATGCATTCATTAAAGCCGCTTACCGGCAGTGCTTCGGGCTTGCTCTGTATGGCCGGTTCCAGATCAACCACAGAAAAAATCCGTTCGGCTGCCACGGTTCCTTTCTGAAGGGAGGTGATGCCGTTGGAGAAATTTTTTGCCGGCTGAATAAGTGAGGCGTAAAAAGCAAGGAAGCCCATAAACACTTCGGGCTTAAGGCCATTACCTTCCATGACCAACTGACCACCATAATACATAATCACCGCCACGATGATAACGCCAAGGAATTCGGAAAGCGGAGATGAAAGTTCGTTTTTCCGGGAGATGGAAAGATTCACTTTTCGGTGATAGGTTGTTTCATTGTCAACCTTTTTCAGGATAAAATCGCGCGCATTAAACGCCTTGATCACCCGCATGCCGCTAAAGGTTTCATCCAGTATGTTAACGATGCGCCCCATCGCTTCCTGACTTTGCTTGGCTTTTCTGCGCAGCCGTTTGATGATCTCGGCTACAATGCCCCCGGTAACCGGCAATAAAATAAGGGTAAACAAGGTTAACTTAACAGAGATAACAAACAGGATGATGAAATAAACAATGATGGTTATCGGCTCTTTCAACACGCTTTTCAGGCTGTTCACCACAGCGGTTTCCACTTCGCTGATGTCGTTGGTGAAGCGGGAGATCAGATCACCTTTTCGCTGATGATTAAAATACCCGATGTGCAGGCGCGATACATTGCTGAACAGGTGAACCCTCATGTTTTTTACGATATCTACTTTAATGCGGGAGGCCGTCATGCGCTCGAGGTACCTGAACAGGTTAGCCAGGAAAACCGCTGCAACAATAAGGATGCACACAAACAGCAAGGCATTCACCCGCCCCTCTTCGGCAATCACTTTGGTAAACTGATACTTGAACAGCGATGTAATGTAGCCTACCGAAAAGGAGGGTTCGGGCACTGCCGGCAAGGCAACCGTTGTTTGCTGCGAAAACAACACTTCCAGCATCGGCATAATCAGGCCCAGGTAGGAAGCGCTGAACATAACGCCCAGTATGGAATAGAAAAAAAACTGGATAAGGCGGGGTACTACATTCGGGGCATACCGTAAAATGCGGAAGTAAATTTTCATTGAATCAGAATTCGTACAGCCGTTGGGGAATATTCCAGCGCAAAGCTAACGAAGTTATGGTAGAGTTGTTGTTGTAAAAAACCAGGTCGCACCTACTCTGCCGGGCAATAACTGTCAAGTCGATAAACAGGTTGTGTTTTACCATCCATGAAGCCGATACACTGGCTATGGT
>CAYNIH010000054.1:0-12737 GCA_964397115.1 uncultured Roseivirgaceae bacterium
GTTACCTCGCGGGGCATTGATGTAAACCGCGTTTCGCACGTTATTAATTTCGAAGTGCCGGTTGTGTACGATGACTATGTGCACCGCATCGGCCGTACCGGCAGGGCCTTTCAAACGGGCAAGGCCATTACCCTGGCTACCGAGGCGGAAGTTTACCATGTGCGCAAAATCGAAGCGCTGATTCGTGAATCCATACCGGAAAAAAAATTGCCCGAAAACGTGACGGTTGCCGAAACACCGGAGGAAGAAAGGAGAGCCATGGCGCGCGAAATAGACCGGCAGAAGAAAAAAGAAGACCCCTTGTTTAAAGGGGGATTTCACGAGCGGAAAAGAAAGCTTTAACGTCAGAGCCCTTCCCTGCCCAGGTTGCGCACGCCCGCAGCCCAATGGCGAGGAAAAAATCTTACCGTGAGAAGATGATTGTGCTTAAACCCGGAATTCTTTCAAATTGCTTGTCGGCTGTAATGATCGGCAAGCCCAGGGTAATGGCCGATGCCGCGATGATTGCATCGGGCAATTTAATGTTCACTTTTTGCCTGATCTCAATCACTTTTCTTTTAATTGCAGGAGAAATATCAACTACCGTGCATTGGTTGATAAATGCTTTTGTTTTGGTGGTTTCTTCTGGGGTGATCCGCGGTTTGCTGAGCAACTCAAGTTCAGTAATAAACGAGAGCTTGGTGTCCATGCCTTGCAGTAATTCGGCCAGGTGCTCATCACCGCTCAGCAAGTATATGGCAATGTTGGTATCGCAGAAAGCCTGCAGGTCATTTCCACTCATCGCGCATGCGCTTTTGAGCCGCCAGGCCATCTTCCTTCCACTTCACCGTGCCGCAAAACTTTTTAGCATCCAGTTTTTTGCCTTGCTTCAATTTGCGTGCAGCACGTACCAGGTCTTGGCGCTTTGTTTTTGGGGTAATGCGTATGGTCATAGGTTATACTTCGAAGGTCAATGTATTGTCAAAAATAATTAAAAAACACGGCTGGTTCAAAGTCTGCCCTCAGCCGACTGGCTGGCCATGGCGCACGAAATAGACCGACAGAAGAAAAAAGAAGACCCCTTGTTTAAAGGGGGATTTCACGAGCGGAAAAGAAAGCTTTAACGTCAGAGCCCTTCCCTGCCCAGGTTGCGCACGCCCGCAGCCCAGTAAAGCCGGGCTTTTTGTTTTTCGTATTCGGCCAGCAGTTTGGCCCACTTGGTTTGTGCCTGCAGCAGGTATTCGAGTTGAATGTTGATTTTGAATAGGTCACTCTCGCCATTTTCAAAATTGAGCAACTCGGCCTGCAGCAGTCGCTCGTAATTTTCAACCATGGTTTGCTGACTGGCGATAATGGAGGAAGTAGCCTGTAACGCATTATGGGTGGCCTGAATGGTGTTTAACACTTCTCGTTCCGCCAGGCTGCGCTCGTATTGCGTAGCGTTTATTTTTAGTTTCACCTGCGCCAGTTTGGCCCTTTCCTTACGGAGGAATAACGGCAGGCTGAAATCAAGGCCGAATTTGTAATCTTCACCATTAGGTGTAGTCCAGTTCCATTGCGGGTCGAACGGCTGGTTGATAAAATAATAGTTCAGGTCCAGCCTGGGTTTAAGGAACTCGGCCGCCAGCCTGCGCGAAACATCCAGTTGTATCAGGGAAATGGAAAGTTTGCGCAGCTCGGGGTGATTTTCGCGGGCCTGCTCGGTTAGTTCATCCAGTTCACTAACCGAAAGCGTCAGGGTTTTCTTCTCCTGTACCGGCACCCATTTCATATCGAGCATAACGGGCTGCCCGGTACTGTCCCATAGGTAGGTACTTAAGGTTATGCCGGTATTTCGGAAACCAAGCAGGGCTTCCTGTTGCTGAATAAGCCGGCTTTGCAAGGTGATTTTTGCCTGCACCGAGTCAATGGGGGCATTCTCGCCCAGTTCAACACTTAGTTTTGTTCTTCTGAAAATCTCGCGGGCTACCTGTACGCCCCGGTTCATCAGGCGGTAGTTATAGTAGCTGTAAAACCAGTTCCAATAGTCGTAGGCCGCATCAAGCATCAGCTTGTTAATAAGTTTTATTTGTTCGGCTTCAGTAAGGTCTTTAAAAAGTTCGGCCTGCCGGAGTGCAGTTCTTCGCTCATCGGTTATCAGGCCGCGGCCAAGGGGCAGCGACAGGCCGGCATAAAATTGGCGATAATTAAACTGGTTGGAAATGTAGCGTTCGGGGTTCAGAAAATCGCCAATATTTTTTTCGACACCGATTTTCGGGTCAACCGGAAAAACCGAATTGAGGGTGACCGACCCGTTGACTATGGAGTAGTACTCCTTGTCGGAAAAATTCTTGGTGAGGTAGGTAATTTCTGCCTTCGGATCGAAGTTACCACGGGCAAGCCGTATTTCCTGGCGGGCTACATCGCTCAGCAAGCCGGCTTGCCGGGCCACCGGATGGTAACGCGTAACCAGCAGGTAGAAATTTTCAATGGTCAGTGCCCTTGCCGTATCGGGCAAAAGAAATAACGTGTCGCTGGGGGTTTGTGCCTGTGTTCTGAGCAAACCGCCAATCAAAAAAATATAAATCCATGCCCACTTACTTGCCTTCATGGTTAAGCGGGTTATCCGGTACTTTTTTCTGCAACACTTCATCCAATGGCTCTTCGTAAAGACTGGGCGGGAAGCCGTTAAGTTGTCGCCAGATTTCGTACCACACAGGAACATCGTCAAGCATTACCCAGCCTTTGATGCCCGAACCCAGGCGCAGTTGTCTGGGCCAGGGAATATCGGTTGAGTCGGGAACAACCAGGATGCGGAATTCTCCCGGCCGGGAGTTTACATAATCAATTACGCGCACCGTACCACCAAACGTACCTACCGAAACACTTGGCCACCCCGAGAACTGAATGGCCGGCCAGCCGTCAAAAATGATGCGCACCTTGCGCCCTTTGCTAATCAGGGGGACATCCATGGCCCGGATATACATTTCGGCAGCAACATCCGAGTTGCTCATCGGCATAATGGTACACACGGCTTCTCCTTCTTTAATGGTTTCGCCTATACCGGCTTTCATGGCTTTTACCACCACGCCATCCTGCGGTGCCACAAGCTGGTACTGCTGGTTCCGTATTTCCATATTGGCGTACTCGTTGTGCAGTTTTGCCAACTCAGCCTGAGTTTCAAAAATCTCTGCTTCGGTGTTGCTGCGGTCCGACTCGGCCTTGCTGATCTTATCTAGGTATTCGGCCTGAACGCGGTCCATTTCAATCTGTATGCTCAGGTAGTCGGCCTGAGCACTCTGGAATTTGTATTCGATATCCTGGTATTTTGTTAGCGGAATGTTTCCGGCTTCGAACAATTTCTTATTTCGTTCAAATTGGTTCTGCATGTTAAGGAAGCGGATGTGTTCGGCTTCCAGTTTGGCTTTTGTTTGATTCACTTTATTATCAAGAGCCGAGCGCAGGGCGCTAACCTGGCGGGCCAGGGCCTGGGCTTTTTGCATTTTGGCGGTAACGCTTTTTTCTTTTGCACCAATCTGCTCGCGTAACCGCGTTAACAATTCGGGATCAAAAAACCGCTCGCGTACCTCGCTTAAGGTGATGATGGTGTCGCCTTTGTTCACGTATTCGCCTTCCTGCACATGCCAGCGCTGAATTCGCCCGGCTATGGCGGTTTCTACGGTTTGTGGCCGGTTTCCGGGATTGAACGCTGTAACCTTGCCGGTGCCGCGGATATTCTGCTGCCAGGGCACAAACAGCAGAATGAGAAACAGCCCACCGATAACGGCAAAGATACGCGCCAGCATTTTACCGGCTTTCGGCACCTTAATGGCCCGCAACGAATAGAGCTTTTCCTGCTCAATGATTTTATTAACCCGGTTTGGCGAGAGGTTCAGCATAGGTTTAATCAATGTATCGGTTGATGATGCCCTCTTTAAGTAGTTCGTCAAATTTTCCCTGCGCTTCAATCAGTCCTTCGTTCAATACAATTACCCGGTCGCAGGCGGCCATAATCAGCGGGTCATTTGAAACGGCTATTACCGTCCACCGGTTTTTCTTGTCCACCAGGCATTGGATCAAATCAATTTTGGCAGCACGTTTCAAGCCGGTAAAGAAGTCGTTGAGGATGACCAGCTCAGGATTTTTTGCCAGGCACCTTGCCAGGATGAGGCGGTGAATGGTGGTATTAGAAAGATTTTTTCCTCCGCTGGTCAAGTGGGTGTTTAGCCCTTCGGGCAACCGGTTAATTTCATCGGTAAGACCTACCAGGTTAATGGCGCGTATTGCATCTTCACCGCTTTCCATGGGTTTGCCCACGGTGATATTTTCCAATATGGTTCCATCAAAAATATCTTCCTGCGAAATGTTTTTACCGATTTTATTGCGCAGGTGGGTAAGGTCCAGGTCGCGGATGGAGTATTGGTTAATGGAAACCGAGCCTTCAAAATCCGTGTAAATACCCGCCATAATATTAGTTAACGTTGTTTTGCCCGATCCGCCCGGCCCGGAAATGCAAATGTGCTCACCGGCACGTATATCCAGGTCAATTCCTTTCAGCATGTAATCGTACTGCCCGGGATATTTGTATTTAAGGCCTTTTATCCGGATGCTGTACCCAAGGCCCTGTTGCCGGCTGGGGAAATCCAATCCGCCTACGCGTTCAAGCGGTATGTCGGTTACATGCGCAACTTTATCTACCGCGGTAAGCAAGTCATAGATCACATCCATGTACATCACAATTTTCTCCACCGATGAGAGCAACAGGATGATGATAACCTCAGCGGCCACGAATTGCCCCAGGGTAATTTGCCGGTCAACTACCAGCACAGTGCCCACAATGAGAAGGCCCCCGGTAACCAACGCCTTAAAAAGGAGGATAAAACTGAATTGACCGATTAATACGGAGAAGTGAATTTTACGGTACTTCAGGTAATTGTTTACCGTGTAGTCGGTTTTTTTGATCGGTAAATCGGTAGTTCCGGCAAGTTTAAACGAGTTAATAGCCCTGGCCAGCTCTTCAAGCCAATGCACCACTTTGTATTTATATTTTGATTCTTCAATAGACGAGCGCAACCCCTTGGGAGCCGTGGCATAGAAAACAATAGCAAGAATGCTTATCAGGCCTATACTGAAGAACACGAAGAACGGGTGATAGAGCGATAACAGAATCAACCCGAAAAGAATTTGAACCACCCCGGCAGTAAAATCAATCAGAAGCTTGGGCAAACCCTTTTGAATGGTGATGATGTCGAAGAACCGGTTAACCAGTTCGGGCGCGTAATTGCTGATGATCGACTCGGCCTTGAGCCGGGGTATCCTGAAAGCAAACTCCAGCGCTGCTTTGGTAAATATTCTTCGCTGGAGAAATTCAACCAGGCTGATCTGCATCAGTTGCAACACCCCGCCAACAACAACGCCCAGAATTACAATAGCGATAAGCACGTACACCGAACTGAAGAAGACTCCACCCGAGATCAACTCAATGGTTGCCTGAATACCGAGGGGTAACACCAGGCTTAACAATCCGGCCATCAGTGCATAGAAAAATATGTAGTTGATTTGGCTTCGTTCGGCATGAAGCAACCGGAATAACCGGGTAACCGGGTTAAGTTTTTTTCCGCCTGCGGTTTCATCGAGGTCGTAATCGCTTACCAGGCTCTCCTGCGGGAAAAGGACAAAGAAAAGCACTTCGGTGCCATAAGGCCTGAACCAAGGCTGGGGCAGTGTAAACACAAGTTGGTCAGATTTCTTGTCGGTAAACCGGGTAAGGGTTCTGTTCTTGCCTGCAGGCTGAATCAATACCGGGGTGAGCACTTCACCTTCTTCGGTGAATGCCAATACAAACTGTTCCTCTTTTTGCAGAAAAACTGCAAACTCATCGGCAGGAAGTTCGTATTGCAGCATCATGAGTTGCATTTTGCTTGCCGCGTCAAACAAGTCCTGCTTGAATTCATCAAACTCTGATTTGCTGTAAGTCCGGTGGTTGATTTCCGTAAACCGGAGGCCCTCCGGGTCGTAGGCGTGGCCTGCTTGCAGGGCTGCTTCCCGCAGAATCCGGACGATATGTTGATTTTGAAGCATGGCCCTATCAGGGTTGAATAACTTTGTTTACTAACAGGTTAATGAAATCATTAAGCTGCTGATAATGTTTTTTCGGATTGAACTGGATTTCCGTTAATGACGGCAGGTGTTCGGCATAAAACAACTGATGGTTAGCCGATAAGATCAGCGTGCTGACCAAGGTCAGCGGATAAGGAAATGCTGGGTTGATTTCGCGGATAACTGCGGCTATTTTTTTGCATACCGATTTGAAGGGCAGGAAAACCCCCTGCCGGTTATCCTGATCTACCTGTTTGGTCAGGTAAGTCTTTTCAAACTCAGTCATAATGATGCGGTTGAGGGCCCGGCTATCAATTCCGTTTGAATAAATATCGCCTTTTTTTTGAGAAGTAAGCAGGTTGATATACACGTAAAGCTTTTCGCGGGGGTCGTGCATGTTGTTGGTCGAATAGTCGAACTGGTATTCCAGCCAGGTCCAGTACCAATCGATCAAGTAAAGTAAAAGGCGGTGCTTATTTTCGAAGTAGCGGTAAACTGAAGCCTCGGTAGAACCGATTTCTTCGGCCAGCTTTTTAAAGGTAAAGGCTTCAAAGCCGAGCTTGTCTATCAGCCGGACGCCATCCGTTACCATACGCCAACCAAGGGCCGATTGTTGCGGGTCTTTTAGGTACAGGGAAGGGCTAAGCTGTATTGATAGCGATACCATTGTAAATAATAGTATTACTATTAAAACGGGTAATTATCCCAAAGGTTTTGTTGATGGGGCAGAAAATTTACTGCTCCGGGTTGCCTTATGGATTTTGCGCTTTTTTACAGGATTTCAGCAGATACAAAAGGTAGTTTTTTACTTCACTTCTGATTCTTTGTATGTGCCTTTGAGGATTTTTCCATCGTAGAACTCAAATTCAATCCGTTTGGACTTGTCCTTAGTGAGAAGGCTTATTTTATGGATATTGTCGTCTCTTATGACCGGAAAATCTGGGATGGTGTCACCGGTCTTGTAGAAATACACCTCGGTGATTAAACTGTCATAATAGTATAGCGCTGAACGAAATTGTTCCCCCGTCTCATAGTAGCTTTCGGAGTGCTGATGTTTACGTCCGTTCTTGTAAAATGTGTCGGCTGCTTTTGTACCATGATGGTAATAATCAGTCTGAAGTTCTAATCCATTGGGTTGAGTTGCAGTAAACGTTGTAAAGAGTTGTTTTTTATCCTCCACTATTGGCTTTGTTTTAACCGAAAAATCTATTAACGGTATTACCCAAAGGGTACCGATAATGAGCCCTGCCAGCAGGGTAACAGCAATTAACCTTACGATAAACTCTTCGGTTGTATTCCTCTCCAGTTTTTGCGCAATGCGGTTTTGAAGTTGATTAATGTCCTGATTAGAATTTCCGATACTTTTTCTTCTTAATTCATCGCGGTATAATTCCTTCGGTGTTTTTTTCTTACCGAGTAAATCACGATTGTACCGGGTTACATCAATCATGTGTTTTAGTACTCCCCAGCCGAGTGCCATGTTAAGGATTGATATAGTTTAAACCATCAAAGCCGGGCAAATTCAACGATGAAGGCATCGGGAAATTTTTTCCGCAACCCTTCGCGGAAGGTTTCAGCTTTTTCGCGGTTTGGAAATTGCCCGAGGATAAGGGAGTAATACTTTACTCCGTTGATAATTTTTACCTGAACGGTTACTTTTTTCTGATAAGACTTTTTTAGGTTGTCCGTCAGGCGCATCAGGTTAACCAGCTCCTGATAAGTGCCCACCTGTACGCCAAAGCCGCTGGGTTTGGCCCGGCTTATTTCGAAATTGTAAAACTCTTTTTCATCCACGCTCACGTTGCTGATAACCCGCACCGGGTCCGAAGTTTTGCCATCACCCGGATCAATAACTTCCAGTTTCACTTCGGCAAGCCCCTGGGTAACAAAACCAAGTTTTTCGGCTGCCGATTTGGACAGGTCAATAATCCGATCGTCAACATACGGGCCGCGGTCGTTAATTACTACTTCCACGCTGAGGTTGTTGGAAAGGTTGGTCACCCGAACCTTTGTTCCGAAGGGAAGCGTTTTATGCGCTGCCGTTAGTTTATTGTGCCGGTATTTTTCGCCACTGGCGGTTGATTGCCCTTCAAATTTGTCGGCATAATACGAGGCCTTTCCGGTTTGAACCTGTCCGAATGCAAGAGCGCTAAAAAGAACAAAACAGAAACAAAAAAACAGCTTTTTCATAAAACAGGGCTTGTTTGCAAAGGTACGACCATTTTTGCTCCGATTCGCTCGGTTAATCATCAAATTCGCTTACCTTTGCCCGGCAAATAATGGTTCGTAACTTATTTGCCGATGCCCACCGATAATTCAAAATTCCTTTTCGAAGCGCTGACCTATGATGACGTGTTGCTGGTGCCCGCTTATTCTGAAGTGTTGCCCCGCGAAACGGACATTCGCAGTAAACTAACCCGCAACATCAGGCTGAATATCCCGGTTGTTTCGGCCGCCATGGATACAGTAACCGAAGCCGAGCTGGCCATCAGCATGGCCCTGGAAGGCGGCATCGGCTTTATCCATAAAAATATGCCTATTGATAAACAGGCCGAGCAGGTGCGGAAAGTAAAACGGTCACAGAGCGGCCTGATCCTGGACCCTGTTACGCTGAGCATCAACTCAACGGTTCAGGATGCAGAAAACATCATGCGTGAATTTAAGATTGGAGGCATTCCCGTAGTGGATGGCAACGGCAAATTGCTGGGCATCATTACCAACCGCGACTTGCGTTTTCAGAAAGACCTGAGTTTGCCGGTTGAAAAAATCATGACCAAAGAAAACCTCATTACCGCTTCCGAAGGCATCACACTCGACAAGGCCGAAACCGTATTACAGAAATACAAAATCGAAAAGCTTCCCATCGTTAATAAAAAAGGAAAACTCACCGGCCTGATTACCTTTCGCGACATTCAGAAAAAGAAAAACAAACCCAACGCTTGCCAGGATCGGTTTGGCCGGTTGCGGGTTGGCGCGGCCGTGGGCGTAACGGCCGACATTCTTGAGCGGGTCGAGGCGCTGATAAGTGCCGGGGTAGATGTGATCACCATTGACACCGCTCACGGTCACTCAAAAGGTGTGCTGGATGCCTGCCGGAAGGTGAAGCGTAAGTTTCCCGGGCTTGACGTAGTGGTTGGAAACATCGGCACGGGCGATGGCGCCAGGGCGCTGGTAAAAGCCGGTGCCGATGCCGTGAAGGTAGGGGTGGGCCCCGGAAGCATCTGCACCACACGGGTAGTTGCCGGAGTTGGCCTGCCGCAACTTTCGGCCGTGTACGAATCGGCTAAAGCCCTTAAAGGTTCTGGGGTGCCGGTAATTGCCGATGGAGGGATTCGCTTTTCAGGCGACATTGTTAAGGCCCTTGCGGCAGGTGCCGATAGCGTCATGATCGGCTCGCTGCTGGCGGGCACAGAAGAGGCACCGGGTGAAGTGATTATTTATGAAGGCCGCAGGTTTAAATCATACCGGGGCATGGGCTCTATTGAAGCCATGGAAGAGGGCTCAAAAGACCGGTACTTCCAGGATGTTGAAGATGACATTAAGAAACTGGTGCCTGAAGGCATTTCCGGTCGGGTGCCCTTTAAAGGATTGGTAGCTGAAGTGCTTTACCAACTGGTTGGTGGCTTGAGGGCCGGCATGGGGTATTGCGGGGCCAAAAACATTGAGTCGCTTAAAAAAGCCCGTTTTGTAAAGATTACCAGTGCCGGTGTTACCGAAAGCCACCCGCACGATGTAGCCATAACCCGCGAGGCACCCAATTACAGTCGGAAGTAGTAGCGATTGGCGTATTTTTACTCAGCCCGGGGTGGTTTTCCAACCTTCCGCGATAAGGGGAGTGTCTAACAGTTGTAAAACCGAAAACCATGAAGAGGAAAATCCATTTTACCTTGCTGGGGCTGCTGGCGTTGGCGTTCAGTTGTTCCGATAATGAAGAATTTGCCGGCATTGACCAACTGAGCGATTATGCCAAAAATTTTCTTGCGGTGCGGGCAGGAACTTCCAATGCCCTGGCCAGTCCGATGGGCGCGGTAATAAACCGGTCATTTCAGAATTTGAATGAGTTTGCTTTTTCAGGAGGCCGAATTGCAGGCGACCCTAACGAAGGCGACACCACCATTATTGACGACCCTTGGCAGTGGCACAGTTGTGCCGAAATAACCGAGTTTGACAATGAGGATGGAAGCCATACGGTTATTCATGATTACGGAGAAGGCTGTGAAGAAGGATGGGGCGAATACGTTTATCTGATGTTTGGAAAATTCAGCGAGACCTACCGCTATTTGTTTAATCAGAGCGGCTCGGTATTTACCGATGAGTATATGTACAGGGTACAATACGATAATTACGGAGGCCGGTATTACCAGGATGACAACGAGTGGCGGTTAAACGGTTCGTGGGAATATGCGGGATCGTCAAGCTATGACACGGCAACTAATAATTTTTCAGGGGATTTTTTTTATGAAGGTGAAACCGAATACCGCTATGGCGATGAACAGTATAGCCATGAAGGTTCGGGTGAAACATCCTACAACGACAAAGAATATACCATGAAGTCAGGAGGCTATCGCTATTCAGTTGGAAATGATTATTACCAAACCGAAGTGTTACAGCCCCTGGTATATAAGTACTCCTGTTCCATTTACCCGTTAATTGATGGCCTTTTTCTAATGACCTACATATCGGGCAGCGAACGCATTACTTACCGTCAGGGCGATAGCGAGGGTTCATTTATCATTGAATACGGCAATGGCGAATGCGATAATGAGATCATAATCGTTGAAAACGGGAAACGGATAAAGGTGGACTTAAGCGATAGCCCTGCTGTGATCGGCCCCAAGTAAGTGCTGCGCTAATCCTCAATTTTTTGCCTATACTTGCAAAGCCGATCATAACCTGATTGGCTTTTTCCTTTTTTGGTAAGTATGCGTACCAAGGCCCTCATCCGCTTGCTCTTTCTCATCACCGGCATTGCCTGGGTGGCGCTGTTCTTCACCGACCTGGCCGTGGTTTTCAGTATTAAAACAGGCATCCAGCCTGATATGCCTGTTTGGCTGCCGGGCATACTTTTCAGCATTTTTCTGGTTTGCCTCTACTACTACTATAAGCTTAAAATTGAACGCGATGAGATTCTGAGTTTTGTCGATCTGCTGTGGCGCGTGTTTGCCACCGGTTTGGTAGCCACCATCGTGTCGCTGGCCTTGAGGTTAATTGAATTTCTGCCGGGCACTTCCAGGCTGGCCAGTCATTTTTTATACCTGGAAATCACTTATCTGATCACCATGCCCCTGATGGGGGGCTTTCTCATCATGTGTTTCACGGCATGGAAGCGGCTCATCCTGTACCAGAAATCAAAATGGTTGTTGCGCCTCTGGCAGGCATTTGAGTACGGCTTGTTGATTGCCCTTATTTACAGCAGCATATCAATGCCCGGGCCAAGCTGGCTATACGACCTGTTGCTTGCCCTCTTTGTGGTTATTGGTCTGGTGCTCTCGGCCAATACCAAGTGGGTGGCTTACCTTAACTTCAGACAAAAATGGACAAGCCTGCTGCTGCTTTTATTAACGATTTTTTACCTTGTTTACCTGTTTTACACCAGCAATTCGCAAGTCATAGCCTCATTTAATGACGAGCGTGGCATTGTTGATCACCGGTATCACCTGTTCTTTGTGTCGGTTTTCATTTTCGTGGTAATGTATTGCTCGTTTTCATTTCTGGTCATCCTGTTCAACCTGCCCACCACTTCGGTTTTTGAACAGAAACTGGAGGAAGTGGTGAATTTTCAGCGCATCAGCCAGTCTATTCAAACCGAACAGAGTGAAGAAAGCGTTTACAACATCCTGCTCGAAACATCGGTGAGTACTGTATTTGCCGATGCGGCCTGGCTTGAAATCAAAAATAATGAGCATCATCACCGTTTGTTCACGTATCGTATTTCCGAAAAGGAGGCCACTGACATCATCAACCACCTTAAGAATAACCACGTTACCGGAATACTGGATCAGGCGCAGGATAAAACAAAAAATCTTTCGAAGCACCTCATGTCCCTTCGGGGTTCCCGCTTTCGGTCAATTCTGGCGTTCCCGATCTACGTAAAAGGTGGCAACATCGGAACACTGGCTTTACTCAAGGAACTTTCAGATGGCTTCAATAAAGAAATGACCAAGATCGTTTCCACCTTTGCCAACCAGGCCGGAATTTCCATTGAAAACTTCAGGCTCATGGAAGAGGCTCTTCAGAGCGAACGCTACAAAGAAGAGTTGAAGATTGCCAAAATGGTGCAAAAGAGCCTGTTGCCTGAAGTGCTAGAGCGGGATGCAGATTTTGAGATGGCCGCATTTTCCGAGTCGGCTGATGAAGTGGGGGGTGATTATTACGATACCCTGCGCATTACCGGTAATGAAGTTGCCCTCATAATTGCCGATGTTTCGGGAAAGGGAACAACGGCTGCCTTTCACATGTCGCAAATGAAAGGCATTTTCCACAGCCTGGCACAGTACGGTATCCGGCCGGAAGAATTTATGACCCGCGCCAACAATGCCCTTACCAAGTGCCTCGAGCGCGGATCGTTTATATCCGCTACCTTTTTTGTCATTGATACCCGCGCGAAGGTTATCCGCTACTCGCGTGCCGGCCATTGCCCGGTTTTGTACTACCGGGCGGCAACCGGTACAGCCGAATAC
>CAYNIH010000055.1:0-12729 GCA_964397115.1 uncultured Roseivirgaceae bacterium
CATTAACCACATAGCCATCCGCCAACCTTATGCTTACCTGGCAGCAGACTTCGGAGTAGTGGTGTTTGATTTGGCCCGCCAGGAAGTAAAAGAAACCTGGCGCGACCTGGGAGTTAACGGAGCGGCACTGAAAATTTTTCAAACCACCTTTAAAAGCGACAGCATTTTTCTGGCTACTGCCAACGGGATACTGGCCGGTAATCTGAACGACAACCTTATGGATTTTAACAACTGGAGACGATTTAACCAGGGTACTTTTGCTAATGAAGTTCAGTTCATAACTGCTTTCAACAACAAACTATATGCAGCTATTAAGGAAGACGGAATTTACAACTACCAGGATGGTACCTGGACAAAAGAACCCTTTTTGCAAGGCGAAACCTTTACCAGCCTGGCCGCTTTTACCAACCTGCAGATTACCACAACCTTGCAGGTATGGAAAATGAATACGGCAGGAGCACTCACCGAACTGAGCAGTCCGTTTATTCAACAACCGCTAATAACTGCTGAAGACAGCAACGGACTATTCTGGATTGGGGATGGCCGCACCGGGTTACTTTTCGAATCAGGCTCTTCATTTGTTCCGCTAAATCCTAATGGCCCGTCCTTCCCGGGAAGTTTCCGATTCAGTTATCATTCCGGCAGTGTATATGCTATTGCCGGTGGGTTCAACCCCGATTTTACACCTGCAGGTAAAACAGAATTTGTCAATCGTTTCACCGCAGGTAGCTGGGAAATATTACCCGATTATTTTCAGCACGATGTAACAGGCATTGCGTTTTCGGGTAGTAAAACGTTTGTGTCATCGTTTACCGATGGGCTTCAGGTAATGGATAACAGCATTACCATTTACAACTCAGGGAACAGTCCGATAACCGGCAGCAGAGTTTCTGCCATTGCAACTTCGGCAGAAGGGCTTTGGGTGACAAACTATAATTCCCCGCAGCCGCTTCACCTGCTTAAACCGGATAATACCTGGCAATCGTTTTCATTTCCGGTAAGCGCCTCGCAGTACCCCGCTAACCTGCTGGTTGATAACCTGGGGCAGGTGTGGATGATGCTCAACCCCGCCAATGGCGGGGGAATTTTGGTTTTCAACAAATCAACCGGTCAGCACATTCATTTAACCGAGGCTTCCGGATCTGGCGCTTTGCCCAGCCGCAAAGTGTATGCGCTGGCCAACGACCGCAACGGGCAGGTTTGGGTGGGCACCGATGCAGGTGTTGCTTACTTTCCGGATCCATCCCGCATAATGAGCGGAACCGTCAACTCGGTAAAACCCCTGGTTAATGGCCGGGTACTGCTCAGCGATGAAAAAACCACTGCCATTGCTGTTGATGGTGGAAACAGGAAATGGCTGGGCACGGAAAGGGGCGTGTGGCTTTTCGATGCCCTTGGCGAAACCCAGCTTCTGCAGTTCAACGAAGCAAACAGTCCATTGCTTTCCGATAAAATCAATGCCCTTGAAATTAATCCCGTTACCGGAGAAGTGTTCTTTGGAACCGAAGCAGGCATTGTTTCCTATCGCGCTGATGCAACTGAAGGCACTTCATCGTTTTCAAAAATCAAAATTTTTCCAAACCCGGTAACGGCCAACTTTACGGGCACTGTTGGAATTGCCGGTCTCGCTACCGATGCCACGGTAAAAATCACCGATGTTTCCGGCAGGCTGGTGTGGCAAACACAGGCCAACGGAAGCACCGCCACGTGGAATGTTCAGGACAGTTCGGGCCGGAGGGCAGCAACGGGTATTTACCTGGTCATTGCCATTTCGCAGGATGGCCGCGAGAGCGTGATTGGCAAAATAGCGGTAATCAATTAACTGCCGTGCTGCAAAAAACGCGAGGCATCGTATTTCGATTTACCCGGTTCAGGGAAACATCCATTATCGTAACCATTTTTACCGAACACTTCGGGTTGCAATCGTATATCGTCAATGGGGTTCGCAGTGTGTCAGCCCGCGGCAAGATGGCCCTCTATCAGCCGCTTACTTTGCTGGACCTGGTGGTCTATCATAAAGAGCACGCCAACATTTTACGGATAAAAGAAATAAAGTGCCTGCACCCGTATCAATCCATTTCAACGGATATTAAAAAATCAGCGATTGCGATGTTTTTAACCGAACTGGTTAACAAAACCATTAAAGACGAAAGCCATGCGCATGATTTGTTTGTTTTTTTACTTGATTCGATGATCACGCTTGATGAAATGGCATCGGGCTATGAAAACTTTCACCTGGTTTTCATGATCCGGCTTAGTAGGCTGCTGGGCTTTGGGGCGTTTTCACCAACTGATATTATCGGGGACAACCTTGCCGATGAATCTGTGGTGTCATTAATCAGTAAATTGATAAACGGCCAACAGCCGGCAGTACTGACTATCATACAGCGCAGGGAAGTTTTAGATTGGCTGCTTCGTTTCTATAAAACCCATGTTGATTCGCTGGGCGAGTTTAAGTCGGTGATGGTGCTAAAGGAAGTGCTGAGTTAACCTGTACAGTGAACAAGAAAAAACACACAGAAACTCAAAGAACACATCGTTTGATTACTGAAGCTTCTGAAGCGTCTCTTTTATACGTTTTAGCGCCTCGCGCAACTCCTTTTCGGATGCTGCATACGAAAGCCGGACGCAGTTGCCATCGCCAAATGCCCCGCCCGGCACCAGCGAAACATGCGCTTTATCCAGCAGGTACATGCACAAATCCATGTCATTGGTTATGGTAATCGTTCCGTCCGATTTGCCGAAATAAGATGACACATCGGGAAAGAAATAAAAAGCTCCCTGTGGATAGTTTGATTTAATACCCGGTATTTCCTTAAGCAGGCTGTACACAATTTCCCTCCGGTGGCGGTACTCTTCCATCATTTTTCTGGTCGGCTCAGGATCGCCCGTAATGGCGGCAAGTGCTGCACGTTGAGCAATAGAACAGTTGGCGGAGGTGAGTTGCCCCTGAATTTTATTGCATCCATCGGCAATCCATTTGGGTGCACCGATGTACCCCACCCGCCAGCCCGTCATGGCAAAACCCTTGGCAAAGCCGTTTACCGTTATGGTGCGTTCAAACATCCCCGGCAGGGAGGCGATGCTGATCGAATCACTCGTGAAATTGATGTGCTCATAAATCTCATCGGCTATCACCAGCAGGTTTTCATGTTTTAAAACAACTGCGGCAATGGCCTCAATCTCCTGTCGTGAAAATACCGAACCGGTCGGGTTGCAGGGTGAAGAGAAAATAATGGCCCGGGTTTTTTTTGTGATGGCTTCTTCAACCTGGCCGGCTGTAACTTTAAAATCATTGTCAATACTGCCCTTTACCATTACCGGTGTAGCTTCGGCTAACCGGATGAGGGCGTCATAACTTACCCAGTAAGGCGAAAACACTATCACTTCATCGCCCGGGTTGAGCAGGGCCAGCATGGCGTTGGCAATAGACTGTTTTGCACCATTCGAAACAATGATATTCTCGGCTTTATAGGGAACGTTGTTTTCTTTCCGGTACTTTTCGGCCAGTGCTTCGCGAAAATCGGGGTAACCGGCTACGGGCGGGTAAGCGAAATACTTGCCTTCATCAATGGCATTTTTGGCAGCTTCGCAAATGTGTTTTGGTGTTTTAAAATCAGGCTCGCCCAAACTCAGGTTGATAACATCCACACCGCGGCTTTTATACTCGCGGGCCCTGGCGGCCATGGCCAGCGTGGCTGATTCTTCAATGGCATTGATCCGATCAGAAAGTTTATTCATGACGAATAAATTACAAAAACAAAGAAAGAGATTTAATTCCGGAAGTTGAAACCTGTTATCCAGAAGAGCCTAGTTAAACAAGGTTCGCCCGGTTATGCTCCTGCCCAGGGTAATTTCATCGGCATACTCCAATTCACCGCCCACCGGCACCCCGCGGGCAATTACGCTTACTTTAACCGGCAAATCCTTTACCCGCTTATGAATATAAAACGCGGTGGTATCGCCTTCCAGCGTGGGGCTAAGGGCAAGGATGATTTCCTTAATTTCAGATTGGCCGTGGTTAAGCCGGTTAACGAGTGATTCAATTTTTAAGTCGCCAGGCCCGATGCCGTTAATCGGTGAAATCACTCCGCCCAGCACATGGTACAGCCCGTTAAATTGTGCCGTATTTTCAATGGCCATCACATCGTTGGCATTTTCCACCACACACAAAACCGAGCGGTCGCGTTTTGTACCGGAACAGATAGCGCATACTTCCGTATCGGAAATGTTGTGGCAGTGAAGGCAAAACCGAATACCCGAGCGAAGTTTATTCAACGCCTCCGTTAGTGAAAAGGTGCTCTCCTCCTTTTCCTTCACCAGGTGCAACACTAGCCGCAAGGCAGTTTTTTTTCCGATACCCGGCAGGCGGGAAATCTGGCGTACCGCTTCTTCAATAAGTTTAGAGGAGTAATCCACTGCCAGTTAAATTATTCGCGCATCAATTCCTGCTTCACAAATGGCATCGCGCATGGGTTTCAGTTCGGCCAGGGTTCCGTGTTTTACTGCACACTTTCCCTTATAATGGATAATCCAGGTGCATTGCTCAGCCTGCTCCGGGGTATGCCGGCACACCCGGATGAGCGTATCAATCACATGGTCGAAGGTATTGAAGTTGTCATTGAACACCACCAGGTCAAGCAATTCGGTGGTTTCAACCACGTCAAGAACTTCTACCGACTCCCGTTCACGTGTTATGGTGCCAAACCGTGTCATGCCATGCAAAATTAGAAATAGTTAAGGCAATTCCCTAAAGGGCTTTATGTGCTGAAATTTGCAATTCAGCCGAATTCCCCATTCTTTGCACCATGTCACCGGCTTTTATTGTCTCCGTCATCAGCATTTACTTTCTGGTGCTCATTCTCATATCGTATGTCACTTCCAAAGGCGCCACCACCGATACCTTTTTTACGGCCAACCGGCAGTCGCCCTGGTACCTGGTAGCCTTCGGCATGATTGGAGCGTCACTATCGGGCGTAACGTTTATTTCCGTTCCGGGCAACGTAGGTAAAATTGGTTTCGGCTACTTCCAGGTGGTGCTTGGCTATGTGCTTGGCTATTGGGCCATCATCGGGGTGCTTATGCCCCTGTACTACCGGTTAAACGTGGTTTCCATTTATACTTACCTCGAACAGCGGTTTAGTTTCTGGTCGTACAAAACCGGGGCTTTTTTCTTTCTTGTTTCACGAACCATCGGTTCCTCGCTTCGCCTTTACCTTGCCGCCACCGTGCTTCAGCTTTTTCTTTTCGATGCCTGGAACGTCCCTTTTTTTGTAACGGTGGCTGCCACCATTGTGTTGATATGGATTTACACGTTCCGCGGAGGAATAAAAACCATTGTGTGGACAGACACCTTTCAAACGTTCTTCCTGGTATCGGCCGTGGTGATTACGGTATGGCAGATTGCCTCCCGGCTTGACCTTTCCTTTAGTGAGATGGTACAAACCATCCGCGACAGCGGGTATGCTACCGTATTTTATTTCGATGACTTCAACTCACCGCTTTATTTCTGGAAGCAGTTTCTTGGTGGTGCGTTTATCGCCCTGACGATGACGGGCATGGACCAGGAAATCATGCAGAAGAATTTAACCTGCCGGACGTTAAAAGATGCCCGAAAAAACATGTTTTGGCTCAGTAACATCATTGTAGTAGTCAATTTACTGTTCTTAACGCTGGGAGCTTTGTTGTACATCTATAGCGCAAAAAATAACATTCCTGTTCCGGCTGTGACCGATGAACTTTTTCCGCGACTTGCACTGAATGAATTCGGAATGCTGGTTGGAATTTCTTTTATCCTTGGCATTACCGCTTCTTCCTACGCCAGTGCCGATTCGGCACTGGCCGGATTAACCACTTCATTTTGTATTGACTTTCTCAATTTCAAGAACAAACCCGAACCTGTTAAGCAGCGCCAAAAGTTTTACGTCCATATCAGCTTTTCGCTACTGTTTCTCATTATCATTTTGATTTTTAAAGAAGTGAACAACCGGGCAGTAATTGATGCCGTATTGGGCGTTGCCGGTTATACCTACGGCCCCTTACTGGGACTTTTTACATTTGGATTATTTACACGTTACAAAGTACGTGATAAACTTGTCCCGCTGATTTGTGTGATCTCACCGGCTTTATCCTATCTGATTAGCCTAAAATCTCCTCAATGGTTTAACGGGTACGTGATTAGCATTGAGATTCTAATTATTAACGGCATGATCACCTTTGCCGGGCTCTGGCTTATTTCTCATAAAAAAGGAAAAGGCCATTCCGAAATTTCGGAACGACCTTAACCCGATTAAAACCAACCCCACGTTGGTGTTGCCTGCATCCGCTCGCGCGGAATTATTTCTTTACATAGTAGAACTCTTGTTTTTCATCTCCCTTCACAATCCGGATAACATACTCGCCAAACTTCACATCGCAAAAGTCGATGATCATTTTCCTGCGGTGCAACCGCTGAGCGGTTACGAGGTTTCCGGTTGCCGAGTACACCTCAACCCGTGCACCAAGCATTTTGCGGTCGGCTTTAAACACAAACAGGTTTTTATATTTTGTGGTGATGACATCCACTTCTTCCTGTGCGGGAGCGGGTGCAGCCGACAGGTTCATGGCCGTTGCGAACAGCAGGGCCAGGGCAAGAAGGATAATTAACTTTTTCATAGAATTAAGAATCAGGTATTGGCAGTATGCCAAATCACGTGCCGTGTAAGAATTCAGGCATTTTGCTAAAATTTCGAGGCTTTTTCCTTAAAAATTTCCAAAATTGGGATTGAGCTTTCCTGAATTGAGGCGTTTTCAGGCCAGTTCATGCGATGGATCCCAAAAAACTTCGGTAAACCGTTGAATTTTGTCGTTGATTACCCTTATGCCCTCTTTTTCGAGCAGTTGCTGCATCATGTAAGGTGTTTTAAACTGGTGTTTACCGGTAAGCAGCCCATTACGATTTACAACCCGGTGTGCCGGAACTCCCCTTGGCGCGCCATGGAGGGCCCAGCCGACCATGCGCGAACTCATTTTGGCGCCCAGGTAATTTGCAATTGCTCCGTAACTCGTTACCCGGCCCCTGGGTATTAGCCTGACCACGTCATATACATCATCAAAGAAAGTTGATTGATCAGGAGCCTTTTTCTTACCTGCCATACCACTAGCGGGGATTGTCTTGCTTAAATTTGCGGCCACATTAAAGCTAATCCAAAAGTGAGAATAATTTTTTATGCGGCTTTTGTTATGCTGACCAACACCGTGATAGCACAAAACGGGTACGAGCTGGTATTTCCCGATTCAACCGGTTGGAACATGCGCAACGAAGGGGAGCTGATCATTTTCCGGATAAGGGCTTTGCCACAGGCTGGCCTTCAAAGCATTTTACTATTACCCGGAAATGAAAACCTGGGTATTCAGATTGATTCGCTCGGAACTTTTACCTGGTTACCGCCCTATTCACTGGTTGACCGCATTGAACAAGTTAAAGAGTTTTCTATTCCAGTAGCCGGAGTGTGGAAGGATGGTATACGGGTACAAAAAGTAATACCATTTACCCTCCGGCACACCAACCGCCCACCTGCCGTTGACGAACTGCCTGTATTTTATGTGAAACAATCCACACAAAACAACTACCAGATACTTGCCGACTATGTATCTGATCCTGACGGTGACCCGGTGGTGTTTAAACCTGTTTCATCATCCATGCCGGAAGGGGCCAGTTTAAGTTCACAGGGATTAATTACCTGGACCCCCTCCCGAAATCAATTCAACCAACTGAAGCATAATCCGGTAACCATCGAGTTCATCGTGCAAGATCAACCGACTAAGGCCGAAACCAGGGGCAGGTTGCGGATTGCCCAAACACAGTTGGATTTACCCCCAGAAATTTTAATCGTTCCCGGGGATTCGGCATTTACCATTAAAGAAGATGCTACCATCAGCCTGAAACTTTACGTATCTGACCCAAACGGAGATGACGATGTGCGAAGCGTGGGATTTGTTCCTTCCGACACAAGGATTGCTTCCACCCTGCTAAAGGAAAACACCCCGCTACAATATGAGTTTATATGGACCCCCGGTTACGATTTTGTTGACGATGTCCAGAAAAGTTTCAAGGTCGAATTGATGTTCTTCGCTCTTGACAAAGAGAACAACCGTACTCAAAGAAAGGTAACGGTGTGGGTTACGGATACAGAAAACCTGGTGATGAAAGATGCCCTGCAGTATCAAAAGTACCGCAACAGCCTGTTGAGTGCACTGGAACTGATAGCCCTTCTCGATGAAAACCAGAAAAAACTAAACATAGACTACAAAAAAGCAAAGAAGGGCAAGAAGAAGCGCTCCGTTGTCAACGCTTCGCTGGGTGCAGTAACCGGATTCTCACCGGTGATGTTTGAAACCGATCAGGCTAAGGTAGTTTCGGCTGTTGGGGGTACCACCGTGCTGACCATGAACACGCTTGAGGCAACAGAGGTAATTGGCAAATCGAAGGAAGACATCATGGACAAAATCAAGATCAATGTGGATATCCGCAACAAGGCCCAATCAGCCGGTGACGAATTTGCCCGGAAATACTCACAAAAATCGGCACGCAGGTCGACTGAATTTGAAAAAGATATTGATAAGCTGAGGACGGTGCTGAACGATCAGCGGATTGTGTTGCTGGAATTAGACGCTTACAAAGGAAACCAACCTGGTTACACCAATAAGGATTTAAAAAAAACATTTGCCGATTTTGTTGAAGAAAAATAAGCGGGTTTGGCCTGACCGGTTTTATCTTCTACATTTGCAGCCGGAATTCAAATCCGCGTTGTACACAGAGGAGTGGCAGAGCGGTTGATTGCACCGGTCTTGAAAACCGGCAGCCCTTCACGGGGCTCGGGGGTTCGAATCCCTCCTCCTCTGCAAACCAAAGCAAAGTCCCGCGTAAGCGGGATTTTTGTTTGGTGAGCGACTGAGCGAAACGAAGTTTCAGCGAGAGGCGCGAGCCAAACAAAAAGAGCGAAGCGACTTTGATTTGGTTTTTCTCACCCCCCGAAGGGATCACCTTAGGTAATCCCTCCTCCTCTGCAAACCAATTAAGACAGGTGCCCGGAAAATCCGGGCGCTTATTCTGGATGAACGAGCAAAAGAAATTAGTTTTTAGCGGTTGCGCTAATTTAATCCTCCTCATCCCGACACTCCCCGCAGCGGATACTGTAGGCATCGTATTCATCGTAAGCCGGACCCGGCCTGCCAAACAGGGTAATGATGCGATGCAACGGAATTTTTATACCATGCTGCACTATCACCCACCAGCCTGTTATTGCTCCTGGCACTTTCCGAATAACTTCTGCAATATTCCGAAGTTCACCTTACACATACCCTTTATGAATTTCTGCTTTGTTGGCCTTTTTGTGCAGACTACCATCAAATATAGGCGTTTGAGAAAAAAACCTGCTCGTATAGCCGTTCAAACCATAGGTTAATTAGAAGCTACCACTTGTTAAAACCACGACTTACACAACCGGTAGAGCTGCCTACTTGCCATAAATTTTAACCCAAACACCATGAGCCAAGTTAAACCATTTTTCAAGTATCTTTTTTTCATTGTTCTTTTTGCCACATTAGGCTGTGAAGATGAAGCTACTGAACTTCTGCCTCCCACAATTACATCCTACACTCCAACCAGTGCACTTACGGGGGCTACTGTAGTCATAAGCGGCACCAATTTTGGCACTAACGCCAACAACGTTTCGGTTTATTTTTACGAGGATGTTGAAGCTGAGATCGTTTCAATTACCAATACCGAATTAACAGTACTGGTTCCTGCTGATGCTTATCAGGGCAGCATTCGGATAACTGTTGGCGACAATGAAGTTACCGGTCCTGAATTTGAGGTACTTACTATGTGCCAAGTATTTTTGGACGGATTCTTCTTATACGTACCGTGTCCTCGAATAAAACCTAATTAAACTTAAATAATTTTTTTCTATGAATCAAAGAACAAAAATTCTATTTTTAAGCGCTCTTTGCGCAGCATGCCTTACCCGCTGCAACGAAGAAAACGTTGGCCCCCGGATTTCGTCAACCGATTTTACCACTACTGTTGCTGAAAACCCCGTAGTCGGTCAATCATTGGGTGTACTTGATACATCGGTAAACCAGGGCGAACTTACTTTTTCAGTGGGGGAGTCGATAGATTTTGATGGTGCCTTCGCTATTAATGCTTCCACCGGAGAACTTACCATAGCGGATCCCACTTATTTTAATTTTGAAGAAAACAGCACGGTTACGGGTATCGTTCTAGCCTCTGCCGGTGGCGTAACAAACGAAATTAATGTTACGGTTACCATTACCAACGTGAACGAAATAAGCATGGCGAACCTGAGTTTGGAGGTGTCAGAAAACCCAGAAGCAGATGATATACTTTTTAACCTTTCTGCTACAAGCACTGATGCTAAAACCATTACCTATGAACTGGCAAACGTTATACCTGTCAATGCTCTTAAAATTGGCATAAGTGAAGGAGTAAGCAAGATACGTGTCAATGACGAAAAGAAATTTAACTTTGAACTGTATCCAATCATTACTGCCACCGTTAGGGCTATCGCCTCTGTGGGGCCGGATGTTTCAGAGGCTACGGTTACTATTACCTTAACAGATTTGCCGGAGACCGTGCAAGAAAGGTTAGACGATGGAGAAACCCCATTGCAAATTTTCAACAGCAATAATGCCCTGGTTAACCAATTGTTTGCTAAATCATATGCCGGTGGAATTATTGGCGCCTTTAATACAACCACCGGAAGCTGCCTGATATTAAGTGGCGAACAGCCCCAAAGTTATACGGCCGGTGCAGCGATAACAGCCGCCAACGCCCTGGTATTAAATGGCTACGAAGATTGGCGCCTGCCAACAGAAACAGAGGCCAATAGTCTAAGCTTTGCACTTTCAACGGGTACTAACGTGTTGCCTACCGGAACCAGCTCAGGGTACTGGACATCTACCGGCTGTGGAGGTATTTGCGTTAAAGCGTTTTACATTGGAAGCTCATCGCTTGGAATGGGCAGTGAGCCGGCTTCCAATCTTCATCCGCTCATGGCCGTTCGTATTCAAAATTAATTCGGGGATTACTCGTAGTTAAATGAAAAGCTGCCCACCCGGCAGCTTTTTTTATACCGTCTCCATTTTCTATGTTTATAGATACATGTGCACTCGAATAGTTATTGCCTTTGTTTGCTGCCTCACACACCAATTATTTGGGCAGCAACTGAGCTATTTTCCCATCACGCAGCAAAACGGGCTACCCTCCAACACCGTTTACGATATTTTTCAGGATAGCGATGGTTTTTTATGGGTGGCCACAGAAAACGGATTAGCCCGTTACAACGGATTTTCGTTCACTACCTTTACCTCTTCTGAAATCCGCTCGTTGGCCGTGGGTAACCTCACGGAAGACAGTTACAAACGCATCTGGCTGCATAATTTTTTCGGAGAAATTCTTTTTGTTGAAAACGATTCGTTGCAAAAGTTAACCTCCTGGGAAAAATATTATACTGACGGTTTCCCCAGCATATCCAGCACCACCAACCAGTTACTCATTAACTCCAATCAGCATCTGTACTCTTTTCGCATCCCTGATAAAAAATGGACAATGCTTAACCCTTCCGGTTTACCTCCTTCAGTTTCAGTTAATTACAATCATCATGCTATTGACCACAGTGGTTTACCCTGGATTTGTTACTCAACCAACGAGGAAACGATTGTAGAACCGTTACAACCAAAAGGCAACGAACGGTACATTATTTCGCATAAACAATATATAGTTAATAGAAATGTTTCAAGGATTTTCTTCTGGAAAAAGTCTGTTTGGTTTTTTGATCCCATAAGCAGGTTGCTGTTGGAATTAACTGAGGGGAGGGTAATAAACAGAACGAAAGTATTTGAGCAGGTCCTTGATGGATCTCGTCACGTAAAAAACCTGGGAGATTCTCTATTATTTTTTTACGGAGTTAATGGCGCTTATGCGGTTGATAGCCTCCAGTCAGTCATCCCCATAATAAGAGATAAAAATGTTAGTTGTGTTACAGCCGATCGGGAAGGCGGTTTGTGGGTAGGCACGCTTAACGAAGGAATCCTCTATTATCCTTTATTAAATTCATTTTATTTCGATAAAAATTCCAGAGGACTGTACACAAAACTGGCGTATGATCCTTCTTCAAATCGAATTTTTGCCGGTAGTTATGACGGCCTGATTGATGTTTTTTCTTCCGAGGGTCAAATACTTCACCGAATACAAACAAAAAACAGAAAAGAAGTCCAGTGTTTGTTCATCGATTCATTGACCCATAAGCTGTTTACCTACACCAATGCCGTGCAAAGCTATGATCTTACCACTTATCGGGAAGCACCTACATTGGAGTTGCCGGCCACTAAAGATATTATTCGCATTGGTAACCACCTGGTCATGGCCACATCGGCCGGACTGCATGCAATAGACCTTAAAACCCGAAACAAAAAAAAATATTTTGATCAGCAGCGAATTTCTGCAGTAGCCTATGACAGCTGCTCAAAAACTATTTGGGTAGGCTCACAAAATGGTTTATTTACTGTTAATTTACATGATTTGCAGCCAACGCTGTGGCAACCGGGGCCAGCACTTAAATCACCTGGCGTATCCTGCATTCTGCCGTTTCACTATGGTTTGGTGGTGGGAACAATCACCAACGGATTGTTTATCGTTATGGATGGTAAAATGAGTAAGCACATTAC
>CAYNIH010000056.1:0-10847 GCA_964397115.1 uncultured Roseivirgaceae bacterium
GTAAGGCAAAAGGCATTCCTTTAAATTAACTGGCTAAATGACGGTTTTCTAACCGGAAGTCGCTCAAAATCAATAACCTGCAACGTCAGCGAGCAGAATCATCGTAAAAGTGGAAAATGATGGCAATCAGGGCAAAACCTTACATAAAGGGATTACTCCATACCCTGAACTTTCAAAAAGTCAAGCACCTCGTCACGGATATTCAAGGGCTTCTCGGTATCGCTGGAAATTGTAGCAATTGACTTAAACAATTCGCTGACCAGCGAGGAGTTGAAGCCCAGCTTCCCGGCATAAATGGAGGCCACTTCAAGCTCTACATCTTCAACCACCCGATCAAGATAAATCATGTACACCAGGTGATAAATGGCTTCGAGCTTGACCAACCTATCGGCAGGCAACGTAAACATCATTTCCGATAGATCGCTGTTACCCGACAGATCGCCAGGTCCAACCTGCAACTGAAAGCCCCATTTTAGCAGGCACCGCAGGTACCGGCTTTCGATGCTTGGTTTATCCAGAAAAAGTGCAAGTAAATTCAGGTAGGTTTTCTTTAATGAACCAAGTTGCTCGGGTGTTAGCGGGGGCAGCATCGGGCGGAAAGGTGTCTCTAATTTCGTAAAAAATTAGGTTACCGGCAATACTTGCGTTGCAGTTCGCCAATACCGGTTGCTCCATACTGTGTGGCCAGTTGCAAATCCTGGCAAAGGGTGCGGAGTTGGTTGGCCCCGGCTTTCGAAAGGGCCCTGAGCTTGTACCCTTCAGCTTTTTGTGGCCGTAGGAAAATGGCCCAGTTGCAATCGGTAATGGCCTCTTCATAATCAGCGAGAATCAGGTTGGCTTTGGCACGGGCCTCAAACAACTCATAATAAATATCCGGGGCATCGGCCGGATTCATCACCACTTCAAAAGCCTGTCCATACTTTCTTGACAGGCTCTCTTTGAACATTTTCTTACCCAAAGTAAAATACTCCACTGCTTCTTTGGGGTTGTTGGCACTCACAAGGTTGATGAGTCCGATCTGATACACCAACTCAAAATTCCACGGCTGCAGGGAATGAAGGCGTTTTAATGTGAGTAAAGCGCTATCGTATTGTTGCAGGTTATATTGGCATATCGCAATTTTTCTTAGCGTTTCAAACCGGGCGGGCTGTTCATACTTCTTAATAAGCTGAAGGTGGTAAAGTGATGCGGTTAGGTTACTCTCATTAAATTCTTTTTCGGCCTTATCATGCAGTTCCCTCATTAAGCTATCGTACGCAATCACAAACCGGTATTCAAGCGGTTGTTGCCTCATCAACTGGCTGACTAATAAAAATGCATCATCAACCTTGCCTGACGAAAACAATCCGTTTACCTGGCTAACCAGTTGAAGATTTTGCCGGATGCTCTCTTGTTGTTTTAACTCATAAACATAATTTACGGTATGAATGAGACCATAGCAAAACCCGGCAATAATCAGGAAAGTAAGAAAAGCCAGACCTTGGATTTTAAAATATTCCCGGTCAAACCGATATCGGTTTTCCTGCGCATGACGCCACCGCTGGTACTGCTGCTGCTGGTAGGCCCGCCACTGCCATTCGGAATAATCGGTATATCCCTGGTAAGAATTGAGGCGGGCGTCATACCTTGATTTTTTTACCGGATCGGATAAGGTATGGTAGGCTTCGTTGATCTGTTTGAATAGTTCTTCTGCACGGGCATTGCCCGGATTCAGGTCGGGGTGGTAATGGAACGCCAGGCGCTTGTAGGCCGCACGGATTTGGGTAGAGTCGGCATTACGTGGAATCTCCAACAAGGTGTAAAAGTCGGCCATAGGCGGATTTACCCTACTGCTTGTATAACGAAGATACAGCGATTTTTGCGCCCCGCCCGATAAGTTTTTTTGTGTTCATAAAAAAAGGGCCTGAAAAGCCCTTTTCCTGTTTTAGGGTGCCTCACCACTAAACTTTTGCAAGTGCTTCTACCAGGTCGATCAGCTTATTGGAATACCCCCATTCATTGTCGTACCAGGCCACAACTTTTACAAAATGGTCGTTTAGTGAAATACCGGCCTTGGCATCAAAAATGGAGGTGCGTGAATCTCCGATAAAATCCTGCGACACCACATCATCTTCGGTATAACCTAAAATTCCTTTCAGTTCACCGTTGGCCGCTTCCTTCATTGCCTCTTTAATCTGGTCGTAAGTTGCCGGCTTGTTCAGCCTTACCGTGAAATCAACTACTGAAACGTTGGCTACGGGTACCCTGAACGACATACCTGTTAGCTTTCCTTTCAGTTCGGGAATAACGAGGGCCACGGCCTTTGCTGCCCCGGTTGATGACGGGATAATGTTCTGATAGGCTCCCCTGCCACCGCGCCAGTCTTTGGCCGAAGGACTGTCAACCGTTTTTTGGGTTGCCGTAACCGCATGTACGGTACTCATTAATCCTTCTACAATACCAAACTTATCGTTTAGTACTTTGGCAACTGGCGCTATGCAGTTGGTGGTACACGATGCGTTGGAAACAATCGTGTGTTGTGGTGTTAACTTTTTATGGTTAACGCCCATCACAAATGTGGGAGTATCATCTTTTGCAGGGGCCGACATCACTACCTTTTTTGCCCCCGCGGAAATATGCTTTTGCGCATCGGCCTGTGTTAAAAAAAGCCCGGTTGATTCGATAACTATTTCAGCACCAACCTCAGCCCATCGCAGATTGGCCGGATCTTTTTCAGCCGTTACACGTATCTTCTTTCCGTTAACAACCAGGTGCCCGTCTGTCACCTCAACTGTCCCTTCAAACGAACCGTGGGTTGAGTCGTATTTAAGCATGTACGCCATGTAGTTCGGGTCGAGCAGATCGTTTATTCCAACCACGTCCAGGCCGGGACGTTTAATGGCTGCCCGGAAAGCCATGCGGCCAATGCGGCCGAACCCGTTAATACCAATTTTCGTCATGACAATTGATTGATTTTGTAGTAGGTTTCGAAGCCGACAAAATTACATGTTGATGGGTGAAAACCAACATCAACCATGCAAATTCCACCGGGTAAAATTGGAGGAGCCACCATAGTTTTCTTAATAAAAAAGGCGCTGCCGCGCCCTTAACCTTGTAGCCCGTAGGGGAATCGAACCCCTGTTACCAGAATGAAAATCTGATGTCCTAACCCCTAGACGAACGGGCCCCTAAAAAAGAGTTGCAAAGATAGACCTGCACAACTTATTTACAAAAAATCCCCAAAAAAAATGAGCAAAGCACCTTGCTAAAAGGTATTAACCCAAAATGCTGTGCACCCGACAATCTAAAAGAAGCTGCCCTCGCATCTTTGCAAAAAAAAATAATCACATGAAGTACCTTACTCTGGTTCTGGCAACTATACTGCTCAGTTTCAAAACGCATGCCCAAGGCAAAATTTTTGCTACCGAAGACGGAGCCATCAGCGGCTACGACCCGGTGGCCTACTTTACCGATTCGCAGCCCGTGAAAGGCAGTCGGGAGTACGCGCTGGTCTGGCGTGAGGCTACGTGGTTTTTTAAATCGGCCGAGCACCTGGAATTATTCAAGGCTAATCCTGAAAAATATGCCCCTCAATTCGGTGGTTTTTGTTCGTACGGAGTTTCAAGGAATTACAAAGTAAAAAGCGAACCGGATGCCTGGAGCATCGTGGATGGAAAACTTTATCTCAACTACAACACCGAAGTACAAAAGAAGTGGCTGACTGACAAGGAAAATTACATCTTAAAAGCGAACCAAAACTGGCTGACGCTTGAAAACAAGGGTAAATAAGTTAAAGAACAGCTTCAACGTACCGGTGTTGGTAATGCTAAAAAACTTATCGGTCATTCAGCAAAACCTTTCTGTAAGATTACCGTAAATAGTATTTTGTTTTATGGTAAAGTGCATGACGGACATCATCCTTCTACCTAATAAGCCCCTCATGATTAGTCAGAAGATAAATATGGAACAGTTGGAATTTGATGTGCTAACCATCATTGTTGAAGATGCCGATGCGAACATTTTAATCGTTGATGATCAATTTAAAATTATTACTCTAAATCCTGGTTTTTATTGGATCTTTTACGAGTCGTACGGGATTGACCTTCGCCCCGGAGTTTCCATAATTGAATCCATGGAGTTAGTAAACCCCAGGCTTGCTCAGGTGTGGCGCGATCGCTGCCTGAACGCTACCAGCGGGGTACCCTATAAAGTAGAGGAAACCTATGAACTGGAAGGCAAACAATTTCACTGGGAAATTTACTATAAGCGCATCGAGCATAATGGTCGTTTGATGATATCCGTATTTAGCCGCGATATCACCTTGCGGAAGAACTACTATAAAAGAATCCTTGAAAACGAAGCTAACCTGCGCTCTGTCTTCAATTCAATTGAAAATGGGATCTGGCTCATTAATGACAAACTTGAACTTATTGACTTCAACCGCGAGTTCTACCGGCACTTCAAGCTAGCCTACGGAATCCGGCCGGTAAAAGGGAAAAACCTGATTGACCTGATCCCCGACCACATGGAGCACCGCAAAGAAGTTTGGAAGGTGAGGTGCCAGACGGGCCTTGAGGGAAAACCCGGAAAATACTACGACACCTGCCTGCTTACCGGTGAACAAAAAACCTATGAAATAAAAACCTATCCCATTAAGGAGGGTAACCAGGTTTTCGGACTTACTCTTTACCTGCGCGACATCACCCAGCAAAAGAAAACAGAAGATGTACTGAAACAGCAAAACGAAGAGCTTACCCGTATTAATAGCGAACTAGACCGGTTTGTGTACAGCGCATCGCACGACCTACGGGCACCGCTTATGTCGGTAAAAGGATTAGTGAACATACTCCGGCTCGACAATGACCCTGATAGCACCAGCAAATACCTTGACCTGATTGAACAAAGCATCAACCGGCTCGACAATTTCATCTCCGACATCATCCATCATTCCCGCAATTCACGCATGGAATTGCTAATGAAAGAAATAAACTTTGATCAGCTTCTTTCCGAATCCATTAGTTCATTAAAATACATGGAGGGCGCTGAAGAAGTTGAAAGCATGAAAGAAATCCGAATGACAGCTCCGTTTTATTCAGACTACAGCCGGCTGCTTATTATTTTCAACAACATTATTGCCAACGCTGTCAGGTACCGCAATACAAGAAAAAAAGGTTCATTCGTTAAGATTGAGGTGAGAGCCGATGCATACAAAGCCTGCCTGCGCTTTACAGATAACGGAATCGGCATTGCCGAAGAATACCTCGGTAATGTATTTAAAATGTTCTTTCGGGCATCAGCCGAAAGCAAAGGATCCGGCTTGGGATTGTACATCGTAAAATCAGTGGTTGAAAAACTGGGCGGACAAATTACTGTTCAATCGCAGCTGGGCAGTGGCACCACCTTCGAAATAACTTTGCCTAACCTGGCTAACATAAGCTCCGGCTTCAATTAATTTTTTTGTTCATGACCCAAATTCATAGTTTTGGTTATGAACGTGAGCGAAGACATTTTTCTGAACCACCTCGCACAAACCTCCGACTCGCCTTACCTGATTTCCGTTGACCGGGCCGAGGGCATTTACCTGTTTACGCCTGACGGAAAACGATACACCGATCTGATTTCGGGTATTGCGGTAAGCAACATCGGGCATCGCCACCCAAAGGTAGTGGAGGCCATTAAAACCCAAATCGATAAACACCTGCATGTAATGGTATATGGCGAGTACATTCAGGCATCGCCCAACAACCTCGCAAAGAAATTAACCAGCCTCTTACCGCCAACCCTAAACTGCTGCTACTTTGTCAATTCAGGCACCGAGGCCAACGAAGGCGCGCTAAAACTGGCCAAACGATTTACCGGTAGAACAGAAATTATTTCGTGCTACAAATCCTACCACGGCAGCACCCACGGCTCGCTGAGCGTTTCGGGCAATGAATTAAAAAAGCAGGCCTTCAGGCCGTTGCTGCCGGATGTGCGGTTTATTCACTTCAACGATAGTGTCGACCTGAACCAGATTACCGAGAAAACTGCTTGTGTAATTATCGAAACCGTTCAGGGCGATGCCGGAGTTCGCATACCAACCAAAGCCTATATGCAGGCCCTGCGAAAGCGTTGTTCGGAAACCGGAACATTACTCATTTTAGATGAAATACAATGCGGCATGGGCAGAACGGGCACCCTGTTCGCCTTTGAACAATTTGATGTGGTGCCTGATGTCCTGACCATAGGTAAAGCTTTTGGTGGCGGGCTGCCGATCGGTGCATTTATTGCCGACAAGGAAATGATGCGAACATTTACATTCGACCCTCCCCTTGGGCACATCACCACATTTGGAGGAAACCCGGTTTGTTGTGCATCGGCATTGGCCACCCTTGAGGTAATTGAAGAAGAAAACCTGTTGGCCGGAGTGGAAGCAAAAGGGAAGTTAATCGAATCCCTTATGGTTCATCCATCCATCAAAGAGATGCGCAGAATCGGACTGATGTTTGCCTTTGACTTTGATTCGGCCGACCGGGTAAACCGCATTGTGAACCGGGCGAAAGAAAGAGGCATCATCTGCTACTGGTTCCTTTCAAACCCGCACAGTTTCCGCATTGCCCCACCTCTTACTATAACCGAAGATCAGATAAGGGAATCGTGTGCCGTCCTTATCGAATGCATTAACCAGGCTTAACCCAGTAATCATGAAAAATAAAGCGGTTATTTTCTTCCTGTTAATAAGTGCTGTCTCCTTTGCCCAAACCCCTGAAGAAAAAATCAAACAGCGCGTTGATTTTCAGGATACTCCCGGAATCGCAGTGAGCATTTATGAAAATGGTAAAGTGAGCTATTACACCTATGGTGTCGCCAACCTGGTAACTGGTGAGCCAATTACAACGAAAACCGTTTTCGAAATCGGATCAGTTACAAAAACATTCACCACCTTAATGGCCGCTGTCCTGTCACTGCAGGGTAAGCTTAACTTTTCCGAACCGGCACAAACCTATCTTCTGCCAACCCTTGTGCTTCCCATTAAGAACGGCAAAGCCATTACTATCGAGCACCTGGCTATTGCACACTCCGGCCTGCCCAGAATGCCCATGAATTTCAGTCCGGAAGATTCTGAAAACCCCTACCTTGATTACCGTGAAAATGACCTGACCGGATTCATTAATCATTGTGAACTTGCCCGAGAACCCGGTAGCCAGTATGAATACTCCAACCTCGGCATGGGATTGTTGGGATATCTACTTACCCGGATTGAAAACAAACCCTATGCAACCCTCGTGAGCGATTTGGTAACCAAGCCATTGAAACTGACCAGCACCCGGGTAAGCGGTGAAGCCCCGGAAAAACGTGTTGCTTCAGGCTACTCCGGCACTCAACAGGTAAAAGCCTGGACCTGGGACGACCAAAGTGTGCTGACCGGAGCGGGCGGCCTCGTAGCCACAGTTGAAGACATGATGAATTACCTGATGGCCAATTTGCTGGCAACAGGTAAAACCGACCTCGAAAAAGCCATGCTGCTGACCCACCAGGCAAGGGCCGATGCCGGAAAAATGAAAATCGGTTATGGGTGGCACATCCGTGACAACGATATTATTTGGCACAATGGCGGCACCGGGGGCTTTCGCTCGTTTGCCGGATTTTCAAAATCCAAAAACAAGGCCGTAGTGGTGCTTACCAACTCCAATACTGGAGCCGATGACCTGGGCTTTCATCTGCTGGACAGTAACTATGAATTGAAGGAACTTAAAAGGCCCTTCCCGGTTGCTGAAGAAATTCTGAAACAGTATGTTGGCCGTTACGAACTTGCTCCAAATTTTTTGATTACCGTAACTTACGAAGGAGGCCAACTTGCCGTCCAGGCCACCAACCAGCCCAAAGCCACTATTTATCCCGAATCGGAAACAAAGTTTTACCTTAAAGTTGTGGATGCCCGTGTTGAGTTTGTCCGTGATGAAAACCAGCGCGTATCGAAACTGATTCTTTATCAGAACGGTGCCGTCATTCCCGGCAGGCGGATCGACTAAGAAATTGTTTCAATCACCAGATTATGATTGGTGTAAATGCAGATGTCGGCTGCAATGTTCAGGCTTTCACGCACCATTTCCTCAGCGGTAAGTTGCGAGGCGTGCTTCTTCAAGGCAAGGGCAGCTGCCTGGGCATACATGGCTCCTGAACCGATGGCAGCCACTTCGTTATCCGGTTCCAGTACATCACCTGTTCCCGACAATATCAGTAACTCATCTTTGCTTATAGCGATGAGCATCGACTCGAGCCTGCGCAGGTAGCGGTCCATCCGCCAGTCCTTGGCCAATTCAATCGCTGCACGTTTCATGTTGCCTCCATAACTGTTGAGTTTTTCTTCAAACCGTTCGAGCAACGTAAAGGCATCGGCTGTTGAACCGGCAAACCCGGCAATAACTTTCCCATCCATCAGCTTGCGGATCTTTTTAACGTTACTTTTGGCAACGTAATTCGTCATGGTGGCTTGTCCGTCAGCGCCAATGGCCACCTGGCCGTTGTGCTTTACAGCTATTACTGTAGTCGAGTGAATTTTTATCATCGGGTGGAGATGAGCTCTGATTAAATTAAAATCCTCACCGGATCTTCCAGCAACCCCTTAAGCGTTTTGAGGAAGGCTGCGCCAACCGCACCATCCACGGCCCGGTGATCGCACGAAAGGGTAACTTTCATCACATTGCCCGGAACGAGCTGCCCGTTCTTAACCACAGCGGTTTCCTTTATTCCGCCCACCGCAAGGATGCAGGCATCCGGTGGATTAATAATGGCCGTAAACTCCTCTATGCCAAACATGCCCAGGTTGGAAATGGTAAAGGTACTTCCCTCCCAGTCGCTGGGCTGTAATTTTTTATCGTGTGCCTTTTGCGCCAACTCTTTCACTTCGGCAGCAAGGTGCGAAAGCGACTTGTTGTCGGCAAACCTTACTACCGGAACCACCAACCCGTCTTTAACCGCCACCGCCACTCCGATATGGATGTGGTGGTTCTTGCGTATTTTATCGCCCAGCCACGAAACATTTACATCGGGGTGCTGGCGCAATGCTGCAGCAACAGCCTTCAGCACCATGTCGTTGAAAGAAATTTTTACGGGGCTTACTTCATTAATGCTTTTTCGCGCCTCCACTGCCTTATCCATGTTTATCTCCATGGTGAGGTAAAAATGAGGTGCGGTAAACTTGCTCTCCGAAAGCCTGCGGGCAATGGTTTTACGCATTTGCGAAACCGCCACCTCCTCAAAACTCTCCTGACCGACAACGGAGGGCAACACTACCGGTGTACCGGCTTGTTTACCGGCTGATTCAACGGCTGGCTTATAATTTTCCACATCACGCCTGGTAACCCTTCCCTGATCGCCCGTGCCGGGAATTTTTCCGATGTCATATCCCTTTTCCCTGGCGAGCCTCCTGGCCAGAGGAGATGCTTTAACTCTTCCGTTAGACTGTACGGCCGAAGGCTGAGGCTGGGGATGAGCTACCGGTAGCACTGAAGTAGTTGGAGTAGTACCCGATTGTTTTGTGTCAGCGCTAACCGATTGCTTGGCCTGATGGGCGTTGAGAAGGGTTTTCCAATCTGCCCCTTTTTCACCGATAATGGCCAGTACTCCGTTAACCGGAACAGATTTTCCTGCTTCGGCTCCAATGTACAAGAGCGTACCTGTGTTGTAGGATTCATATTCCATGGTGGCCTTATCGGTTTCGATTTCGGCCAGCAGTTCACCCGACTTTACCGGGTCGCCTACTTTTTTATGCCAGGCCGCAATAACGCCTTCGCTCATCGTATCGCTCATCTTAGGCATCAGCACGATCTCGGCCTTAATGGATGAGGTATCGATGGCCGCCTGGGGTTGAGGGGTTGCTGCCTCGGCTTTAGAAGAATCGGCTTTACTGCCACCACTATCCGATGCCTGTTGCGCGCCTTCCAGCAACGCCTTGTAGTCTTCGTCTTTTTTACCCACAATGGCCAGCACATCATTAACCTTTATCGCCTGGCCTTCGGCTGCACCAATGTACAGGATGGTTCCTTCATTAAAGGATTCATAATCCATGGTGGCCTTGTCTGTTTCAATCTCAGCCATCAACTCGCCTGATTTAACCTGGTCGCCTACTTTTTTGTGCCACTTGGCGATGACTCCTTCCGTCATCGTATCGCTCATTTTAGGCATGCGTACAATCTCCGCCATTCGTTTTCAACTGTTTTTAAAGGATTCAAAAATAGGGTTTAATACCCCTATAATCAAACCGGTGAGAGTCTTAAAAACCAATAGTACCCAAAATAAACTCAAGGGTGGTAACTGAGTTGGGAAGAATGCCTGCAGTGTACCGTATTCCGATATCAAGCTGCGGAAGGAAGCGGAGAATATTTATATCAGTTTTTAGTTCTCCTCCTACCGAAAGATAGGTTGTGCTGACAGGCTGGTTTTCTCCATACTGGCTGATGCCAAAGCCATAATCCACAAACACATTTCCACGAAGGCGTTGCACATTAACCAGAGGACCTACAGATATATCCGGATACCAGATGGGCAGCGTATAGTTGCCCGACATGGAATAGAATTTCTGGTCGCGGTAAACAGCAATACCACGGGGTAAAGGAATTTGATTAGAAAAGAGGTAGTTATCCAGCCCCTGGCCGCTTGTTCTGGCCTGGGGAATATACGTTTGCTGAAATGCCCAGTATCCCCAAAAGGAATGGTGCCTGGCAAGACCCGGAAAATATAGAACCGTGTAAAATGAAAATTGCCTGCCGGTAAAATCACTCCCGTTGAAGGTGTTGTACACCGACAGGTCCACGGTTTGTCCCCACTTGCTGTTGATGTCGCGCCTGCTCCGTTTCAGAAGCCGGTAAGCCGAGATACCAAATCGG
>CAYNIH010000056.1:10857-12637 GCA_964397115.1 uncultured Roseivirgaceae bacterium
GCCATTGTCCTGATAGCTTCTGAGAAAGTAGGCTACCGTATCATAGTCGGGTGTTGGCGGTGTGGAGGGCCCGCTCCTGAACAGGAAAGGAATAATTCTGCTGTTATTAATATCATTCGTGAAATCGGTTACCTGAGTATAACCCATGTAGTTGCTAAAGGTTACGTTACCAAAGTATCTCGACTGCGTAGTAACCAGCGGAATGCGCAACCCTGCCTCAATATTTTTTTCCTTCCATTCAAAATCAATCCGCTCTGTAAAATAAAAACTCCTGATGCTGTCAACGCTAACGGTATCCTTCGCCAGAAAGGTCAGCGATTCAGATGAAGAACGGTTGCCATACTTAAAATTAACATCAACAATCGGAAACCAATTCTGGTAGCTTAACCCAACCCGCCAGGCACCGGTGCGCTCGTTAATATCGTAGAGGTAGCCTGCCTTCCAGAGTGTTGTGCTTAGCACATCCTGCGAAACCAGGCCGATATCGGCCTGGGTAAGGCCGGTATTGAAATAAGCGCCCCAGCTTACCGGGTTGAATAATCCAGAAATCTTGTGATAGCGTTTCGATGAAAATTTTTCCTGCGGCAGGCTATCCAGCAGGTTAGGATTACCTTCCTGCTCAACCAGGTACTGGTAAAACGATTTGGGCTCAGCCTTTGGCTGAAATTCGGGCCACGCATTGGCATCGAACGGAATATGTACCACATCAAACCCATCGCGCGTTTGTTCATTGTAAAAAATGGTTGTTCCGTCAGCCGAGATAACCGGGTTGTACGCCCCGTACCGGCTTGCAGTAACCTGCTTACGCTGTCCCGTAAGGATATTCAAAACGTAGATGTTATCGGTACCCGATACCGGAGAATTAAAAAATAGGTAATGCCCATGCAACACCGGATGTCCGATGTTTTCATGAGAAGGGGCCATAAGTTGCTCTTCAATGCCGGTGCGAACATCGAAGGCGACAACCGAGCGCTTTCCATTCAGTGTTTTAAGTGCTACGATTTTCGCATCATCGTCCGACCATCGGGGCATGGAGTAAAACGCGTGTGATGTACCAGCCAGTTTTTTAATTACGTTGCCGCGGGTATTCAGGATGACCAGCGACACCTTGTAATCGGGGGCCGATTCAACCGTAACAATGCGCGTTGTGTCGGGCGAAAGGGCTGCACCGGCATACCTTGAATTACGACTGACAATGGTTAACCGGCCTGTGGCGACATCAAACATCTTAATCTGCGAATAGGTTACCCTTCTCCACCGCGGATGAAACCCGTACTCATTCCACACCACGCGGGTGCCTGCTGCCGAAAGCATGCCGATATCGTTTACAATACCCGGGGTAAACACATGCTTGTCTCTTCCGCTGCCGATTTTTACAAACTGTTCGATGTGGCCAATACCTTTTTTCATGGCCAGCACGGAACCATCTTCAAGTAGTTGTGGGTATTTGTAATCGGTATAGCCGTTGCGTGGATTGGTTGCCACCGTTGTAAAACTGCTAACCTGCCGGCTTGCCGACTCTGCCCACTCCTTTTGTAAATCAGCGGCCATCGCCTTGTACAGGTCGGTAACATACAGTCCGGTTTCTTTGTGGATGGCATTGGAAAATGCAAAAGGCCAAAAAGGAAATTTCCACGATCGCTGAGTTATCTTATCCCAGATGAGCGGATCTCCGGTACGTTTACGCAGGTAACTCACCAGGTGGTAACCCAGCACGTAATGGTCGGGAATGTTGTGCTTGTATGATCGCAGGTACTGTTTGTGATAATTAAACTCCCTG
>CAYNIH010000057.1:0-6871 GCA_964397115.1 uncultured Roseivirgaceae bacterium
TCAATGGCAAATGCTCCGATAACAACGTAATACTGTTGAGCGGCCGCCTGCGCGGCAAAAAGTACAATGAAAATGGCCGTTAGATAATACCTGGAGAGGGTCATACTGTAAAATTTGATGAAATTTAGCGAAGTGAATTCAATATTCAACCGGGCTGAGGGTACTGCCGGGCAACCGGTTGTGGTATCGGTAACGAACTTGCTTTTTCCGCCTTTATTTTTTCACTATATTAAAGTCGTAATTACAACCACTATGCAGTTTCACCCTAACGAACTTTTTCTGGTTTATAACCCACACTCAACCATGGGAAAGCAAACCAGGGCCCTTGCCAAAGACATTTGCAACAATGTAAACGAAGTGGATGTGACCGCAGAGAAACTTTCTCCCACTTACTGGAAGGAGATTGTTAACCTGCTGAAAATGCAGCCCGACCAGTTACTGGACAAGTTGCACCCGGATTATGCAAAAAAAATAGGTTTGAACACCTACACCATGGATGGGTGGCTTGAGGTGCTGGTGTATAACGGCAACATGATTAAAGCGCCTATTGCCATTTTCAGGGGTATGGCGGTATTTTGCGAGACACCCACTGATATATTAAAGCTAAAACCTGTTCGTGAAGAAAAATCCATGCCCCACCTAAAGGCGTACAAGGAACGGGATTGAGTACCAGCATCAATTCCTGTTACTTTCCGATACAAAACTTTGAAAAAATATTTTCAAGTAAATCGTCTGTGGTGATTGCTCCGGTAATCTCGCCCAGGTAGTGCAGCGCCTGGCGGATGTCCATAGCCAGGAAGTCGCCTGTTGTACCACTATTCAGGCCGGCCAAAACCCTTAGTAAGGCCTCGTCAGTTTGGTGTAAGTTATGGTAATGGCGTACGTTGGTTACCAGTACATCTCCGGCTTTTACCTTATCAATATGAAACAGGGAAAGAATTTTCTCTTTTAGTTCTGTAATATGAGTATGGTGCGCGGCCGAAATCAAAAGCAGTTTCCCATTAAGTGCTGAAAGTAATTCCGGCCTGGCTTTGTCCAGCTTATTTCCGATCAACAGGTAGGGTATGCCCAGTTTTTTGATTTCGTTCTCTTCTGCTTCAATTTCCTTAATAGATGTAGCTGATAAATCAATGAGGTAAAGAATAAGTGAAGCCTTTTTCAATTGGGCGCGGGTGCGTTCCACTCCAATGGCTTCAATGGTGTCGGTAGTTTCGCGCAGGCCGGCCGTATCAATAAACCTGAAGGTAATGCCGCCCAGCGCCATAGTGTCTTCAATTACATCGCGTGTTGTTCCTGGGATGTCGGACACGATGGCGCGCTCTTCGTTGAGTAATAAATTCAGCAAGGTTGATTTTCCTGCGTTCGGTTTTCCTGCAATGACCGTGGGTACCCCGTTTTTTATAACGTTTCCCTGATCGAACGATTGAATGAGCGATTGAATGTAGGTTTGGATTTTTTTAACAAGCAATTTTAATTCATCGCGTTTGGCAAACTCAACGTCCTCCTCGCCAAAGTCGAGCTCTAATTCAATGAGCGAGGCAAAGTGGATAAGTTCTTCGCGAAGGCGGTTGATTTCAGTTGAAAACCCGCCACGCATCTGGTTCATGGCGGCTTGCCGGGCGTTTTCGGTTTCGGCATGAATAATATCGGCTACGGCTTCGGCCTGCGTCAGGTCCATCCGGCCATTCAGGAATGCGCGTTTGGTAAACTCCCCCGGATTGGCCAGTCGCGCACCTTTTTTAATAAGCAGGTTGATAATTTCTTTTACAACTACCGGAGAGCCGTGGCAAGAAATTTCAACAGCGTTTTCACCCGTATAGGAAGTGGGCTGCCGAAATATAGAAACGAGAACTTCGTCAATAATCCGGCTTCCATCGCGGATGGTTCCGTAATGCAGGGTGTGCGTTGGCACGCGGGTAAGGTCGGTACCATGAAAGACCTGTTGCACTTGGTTAATGGCCTGTTCACCCGAAAGCCTCACTACCGCAATAGCCGATATTCCTTGCGGGGTTGCCGGGGCAATGATCGTATCGTTAAACAGTGTGCTCAGAACGTTTACAAGGTTGAAAGCTAAATTCTAAATTTAATGATCTAAAATCAGGGTGCCTTCTCTTTTACAATCAGCACCGGAATTTTCACCCGATGCCGCACCGATTCCAGGGTGGTTCCGAATATGAAATCCTTAAACCAGGTATGCCCGTGGGCGCCCATCACCAGCAGATCGGCCCCGTAAGCGTTTACAAGTTTGGGGATAACCCGCCTGGGATTTCCATACCCGATTTTTGTTTCAACTGTGTAACCTTCCTGTCTGATTGAACGGAGGTAGGCAATGAGCGCCTGATTATCCTGGCTCGATTCATGGTCGGCAATTTCACTGCCGTACACCATGGCCCCGGCCGTTTCGGTAACGTGAATGAGAAGGTAGCTGGCCGCTTTCCCGCCTTGCGCCAGGGCGCTTCGTATGGCCGTAGCATCTACCGAAGAAAAGTCAACACAAACCGCTATCCGGTTAAAGTTGGTGATGCTGCTTGCAACCAAAGGCTGCGCTGCACCATGGGGTATTTGCGTGACTTTTTCAGTCCGCTGCTTATCAAGCTGTGGTTTGATGGTAATGTATACCAGCAATGCCAGCGCGGCAACACACACCGGTACCACGGTTATCCAGATAATCCACGCATCGCTACCTGCCTCCACAATCCAACTTAGCACTTCCTGGTAAACCAATCGCACATTCAGCGTAATAATGATGGAAGCAATAACCCAGGCGATTATGCGTACCCAGGTGGGAATGGCGAATTCTCCCATTTTTTCCCTGTCACTGGTAAAATGGATAAGCGGAATGATAGCAAAGCCCAGTTGCAAACTCAGCACCACCTGGCTGAAAACAAGCAGGGCGCCTGTTTGCTCTTCGCCATAAATTAAAATAACAAGGTAGGCCGGGATAATAGCAATTAACCGGGTAATGAGCCTTCGCAACCAGGGAGCGATGCGTAAGTTCAAATATCCCTCCATTACAATTTGCCCTGCCAGCGTTCCGGTAATGGTTGAACTTTGCCCGGCAGCAATCAGGGCAATACCAAATAGGATGGAGGCCCATTGTGTACCCAGCAGGGGCGTCAGGAATTTATAGGCGTCCTGTATTTCCTGTACTTCATACAAGCCAGCTTTAAAGAAAGTGGAGGCTGCTAGGACAAGTATAGCCGAGTTCACAAAAAAAGCAGCATTAAGGGCGATGGCCGAGTCAATAAAGTTGTATTTAATAGCCCGCCAGATTCCCCTGTTGGAGTTTTCAATTCTGCGTGTTTGTACCAGTGAAGAGTGCAGGTACAGGTTATGGGGCATAACGGTGGCCCCGATTATACCAATGGCAATGTAGAGGGCCTGATCATTAGGAATTGAAGGAATAAACCCTTTTGCCAACTCGCCCATGTTGGGTTTGGCCAGCACCATCTCCACAACAAAAGCCCCGCCAATCACAGCCACCAACGCAATGATAAAAGCTTCGATTTTGCGGATGCCATAATTTTGGAGAAGCAATAACAACAGGGTGTCCAGTACGGTTAAGGAAACTCCCCAGATTAACGGCAAGCCGAATAGCAGGTTCAGGCCAATGGCCATGCCGAGTACTTCGGCCAGGTCGCAGGCGGCAATGGCAATTTCTGCCAGTACCCACAGGGCAAAATTCACAACCGGGTTATACGTTTTTCGCGAGGCCTGCGCCAGGTCAAGCTGCCGCACAATGCCGAGGCGCGCACTTAAACTTTGCAGCAGCAAGGCCATGATGTTCGACATGAGCAAAACCCAAATGAGCGAGTAACCAAACTGGCTTCCACCGGCAATGTCGGTTGCCCAATTGCCGGGGTCCATGTACCCTACGCTAACCAGGTAAGCGGGCCCTAAAAAAGCAAACAGCTTGCGCCAGCCTCTATGCAAAGAGGTATCCACTGACGCGTGCACTTCGCTTAACGATTTTGTATCGGGCTTTTGAAGGTTCATGATTATTGAAAGGTGTAGCGTAATCCGAGAAATGCCTTTATGCCTTGTACCGGAGCATAGTTATAGCTGGTGTCGAATTCCTGCGAAAAAGGTTGCTGCCAGTTATAAATGGGATCTTCCGGGATAAAGTTCAGTAAGTTTTTAAGTCCACCGTAAATCTCTATGCTGCTGGAAAAAGATTTTGTAAACTGAACATTTATTATGGTAAACCAAGGCGATTTGGCAGGACGGAAATCGTTGGGAACAACCGGCAGGTGCATGGGGCCGGTAACCCGTCCATTCAGGTCGAGTGTGATTCCGTAACGATCCAGCAAATAACTCAGGGAGTATGTTCCGGAGATTACGGGTGCAAAAAGCTGCGGACTGGTATGCATCATGTCAAGACTGTCGCGTTGCTTTTGGTAAACATCCATTATTGTGGCACCGGCTATAAATTTTATCCCGTTTGTAAAAGCCGCATCCACGTTAAGGGTAATGCCTTTCGATATTGCATAACCGTTCAGGTTGTCGTAAATAATCTGCTCTGAGTTTGTAAGTAAATCGCCTACAATTTTATTGGTGAAACGGGTATAAAAAACCGACCCGTCAATATTCATATATCCGGCAGCATGCCGCACGGTAGTGGCATAGTTGAGGTTTACATTCCACGATTGCTCTGGCTTTAACTCGTTTTTAATGATGACCTCGCGGGAACCGGTCAGTGCGGCATGGTCTTCAGTAAAGAGGTTTACTACCCTGAAACCGTTGCCACCGGTAATCCTTAATGTGTGGTGCTTTACCGGAGTGAATTTAAGGGATGCGCGCGGTGAGAAGATGCCTCCATGAAGGTTGTGGTGGTCATAGCGCAGTCCACTCAGCCAGGTGAGTTTTTCTGAAATACGGAATTCATCTTGCACGAAAATACCAGGCAGCCAGGTGAGCTGCGGTGACGGGGTGCCCGGTGTGTTGTCGTCATAAAAAGTAAACCGAAGGGGAGTGCCAACGAGTACATCGTGCCTGCCTAAGGTTTTGGCATAGCGCAGTTGAACAAAGGCCACCTGCTGCTGGGCAAGGAATTTATTGGTGCCATAATACGAATCCTGATGGTGGTAGTTGTAGGAGTAGTCGGCATAAAGGCTTTCTGTTGATGGAAGTTGGTAGGTACCGAAAAACTCGCCCCGGTGAGTGTAGATTGATTCACCATATACCTGGTCGCTGCCGCGGAACGATTTATTCCACCGGAGTTCCCCTCCCCAACGGTCTTCGTAAAAGTACCGGGCAGCCAGGGTAGCCTTCCGATTGTATTTGCGGTTAACCTGCCATTTATTGAAAATGGAAATCCGGTTTTGTAGAGTTACATCGGTAAAGTTGTCGCTGTTAATGTCGAGGGGATTATTGAACATAAAATAATTGATGCCGAGCAGTGCACGCGATTGGCCAACGCGCCATGAGGAGGAGAAGTCGGTGTTGATTTCGCCCAATGAAGTTGCCTGAACATCGCCATAAAACCTGGGTGACACGGCCGGATCTTTGGTAATGATGTTGATTAGCCCGGCAACCGCTTCCGAACCGTATAATGTTGAGGCTGGTCCTTTCACAACTTCTACCCGCTTTACCAGGTTAGTGGGAATACCGGATAGACCATAAACGGTGGAGAGGCTGCTCACAATCGGCATGCCGTCAATCAATACCATGGTGTACGGGCCTTCCATGCCGTTGATGTGGATGTCACCGGTGTTGCAAACATTGCAATTGATCTGCGGCTGTACCCCGTTGATCATGTTCATGGCTTCGAAGATGCCGGGTGACGGGTTTTTTCGGAAAAGGGCAGGCGTGTAAATTTCAACCGGTATCGGTGAATCGGCTTTTGAAATTTCTTTTAGAGTTGCCGATACCACAGCAACTTCCTGCAGGGTAGTGGCATCGGGTTCGAGCAGCACTGTATAACGTGCTTGCTTCGGATTAAGAGTAACCTGTTGGGTAATGTAGCCAACATAGGATATTTGGATAACGGCACTTCTTTCACCACCATCACTCCAGGCAAACCAAAAAATACCGTGTTCGTCTGTAGAAGTGCCTTTATCGGAATTCAGCAGCCGGACAGAAGCAAAGGGAAGCGGCTCACGGGTTTGTGCGTCAAGCACCATGCCTTTTAAGGTGCCCGATTGACCGGGCGACTTAAACGCAAACAGGAAGATGAAAAGCAGTAATATGACGGATAGGCGCACCATCTTACCCAGAAACCATTAAATTTTGAGCCGCTTCGCGCGAGATGAACACGCGTTTTTTGTTGTCAATGCTTACCTCAAGCGATCCGTCAAACTCAACCTTATCTACAATACTCACTGATGCATCGATGTAAATGCCGATTTTGCTCAGGTATTGCAAAAACGAAGGCGAACCGTTTTTCACCGCGCGAATTGTACACTTCTTATAGGTCGGAAAGTCCGACAGCGGAATTTGTTTTACTTCCTTGATTTTGCCGGATGGATCGGGGATAGGATGACCATGCGGATCAACGGTAGGGTATTCAAGAAATGCATCCAGTTTTTCAATCAGTAACCCGGATTGGATATGCTCCAGTTGTTCGGCTACCTCGTGTACTTCGTCCCAGGTAAATCCGAGTTTGCTCACCAAAAACGTTTCCCACAACCGGTGTTTGCGGATGATTTGCAGGGCCTCGAGTTTTCCCTGCTTCAACAGGTTTACTCCGTAATATTTTTCATAGGCAATCAGGTTTTTAGCCGACAGTTTTTTTACCATATCGGTAACTGATGCCGGTTTGGTTTGCAGGGTTTCGGCCAGTTCGTTGGTGAGCACCGGCCGCTCTCCGCCACCCGAAAGGTGGTAAATGGCTTTGAGGTAGTTTTCTTCAGTGTAACTGAGCATGCCCAAA
>CAYNIH010000057.1:6881-12582 GCA_964397115.1 uncultured Roseivirgaceae bacterium
GCCCAAAGTAATTACGACATGCAAAAATAAAAAATTCGATTAATCTAAAAAATAATTACGGTAATAGATTAAAAATAAGCCCGGTAAATAGGCTTTCTGTTGATTCCCAATAGATTTCGGCAGGCGGGGAATACCCGGCCACCTGTTCGAGTTGAGTCAAAAGGCTTCTGGGTGATTGGTTCCCGCTAAGCACAATGCCCGCATTGAGCGACCTGACCAACTGGTGCGAAGCGTTATTGTGGCGGATAAGAACGGGCAGTCTGAGTGCGAGGTATTCATAAAGTTTGGTTGGAATGGAACTGCGGGTTGATGGATTGGGGGGATAAATAATGATCCCTGCTTGGGCGCAGCTCAGGGTGGCTAAAATTTTTTCGTGATCAACCGGAAAATTGGTGGCATGGATGTGGATGAAGGAATGACGGGACACCTGATGGGTTAGCTTTTGCAAAAATTTTTCTGAAAGGCAATTGCCGATGATTGTCAATGAAATATTTTCATTTACGCTATGCAGTTCTTCAGCAAGGTGTATTGCCTCCAGCACACCGGTAGTCTCTGCAAGTGTACCACTAAAAACCAGGTTCATATTTCCTTGTGTTGGAATACGCCTGTATTGCTTTGCCAGCCGTTCGGGGAGTTTATTTTCAAGAATAAGGTGAGGCTTTGCAAATTGTAATTCCTCTTCATAACCCTTTTCAGCCAGTAAATAATAGTCAACAAACGGTTTGCAAAGGTATTCCGTTAATCGGACCTGCACGGCCAGCAAAAACCTGATGCCGGCCGGAAAAACTTTTGTATAGCGGATGTTGAGATAATAATTTTCCTGTACATCATAGATTACCCTGCAACCAAGTAACACTTTGCACCAGAGCGACACCCACAACAATTCGTGTGTGGTTACAATCAGCAGGTGTGGTCTTAATAAAAATACCTTGCGCATGATCCGAAAGGGGGCCATCAGGCGGGAGGCACTTAACCTGCCAAAGGGTTTTTCAGCGTGGGGATGCAACTGAATCGAAACCTGACTGGTAGCTGAGGTATCGGCAGGGAACCCGATGATGTGTACACTTGCCTCGGGTATGGTGGCCAGGGAGGCACCCAGTTTTTCGAACATGCGGGTTTCGGTTACCGGCTTCAATACCGATGCCAGTACGATTGTTCTTTTTTTTATTACTTGCGCCAACGTTTCAGCTATTCAGTCAGTCAAACTAATGTAAAATGGATTTAAAACCAATCATTGAGCAGGCCTGGGAAGACAGGGCATTACTACAACAGGAATCGGTCCGGTCGGCTATCCGTTCGGTTATTGCTAAACTTGACAAGGGAGAACTGCGTGTGGCTGAACGCCATGAAGGCGGCTGGAATGTAAATGAGTGGATTAAAAAAGCAGTAATTCTGTATTTTCCTATTCAGTCCATGGAAACGGCAGAAGTAGGCCCACTGGAATTTCATGACAAAATTCCCCTGAAGCGAAATTACAAAGAGCTTGGTGTGCGGGTAGTGCCGCATGCGGTAGCCCGCTACGGCAGTTATCTTGCCAGTGGGGTTATTCTGATGCCATCTTATGTGAACATCGGGGCGTATGTCGATGAAGGCACCATGGTGGATACCTGGGCAACCGTGGGGAGTTGCGCTCAGATTGGTAAGCACGTGCACCTGAGCGGGGGCGTGGGAATTGGCGGAGTGCTGGAGCCGGTGCAGGCCGCACCGGTAATAATTGAGGACCATGCGTTTATCGGTTCCCGGTGCATTGTTGTTGAAGGTGTGCGCATCGGCAAGGAAGCCGTGTTGGGTGCCAATGTGGTACTTACCGCCAGTTCCAAAATTATTGATATTACAGGCAGCCAGCCGGTTGACTATACCGGCTATGTTCCCGAGCGCTCGGTAGTTATACCTGGTTCATTTCCGAAAAAATTTGCTGCCGGCACGTACAACGTTCCCTGTGCTTTAATCATCGGCAAACGGAAGGAAAGCACCGATAAAAAAACATCGCTGAACGCGGCCTTGCGCGAAAACCATGTTTCCATTTAATTCTGAGCTATTTTTAGCTTATTCCGGATTCTGGCATTGCCTTTGAGAATTAATTTTTTGGAAACATCCGTTGCCTAAATTTGCAGAGATTTACATGAGAGCGTTCGTTAACTATATCTCCCTTCTCATGTTGCTGTCAGCGTTTCAGGCTGATCACAACCCCAACAATTATCCCTATGTAAAAAACGAAAGTTTCATGCGTGGTGAGTCGCTGGAATACAAAATGCACTACGGTATTTTCAATATCGGTAAGGGGGTGGTTAAAATACATGAAGAATATACCGAAATGAACGAACGGAAGTGTTTCCGGGTGGATGTGTATGGAAGAACTACAGGCATGGTGGATTGGGTGGCCGATGTAAACGACCAATGGGGTGCCTACATTGATACAGCCGCACTGGTTCCGCACATGTCATACCGGAAAATACGCGAGGGCAAATACAAAAAAGATGAGGTGATCTTGTTTGATCACCGCAATGGAAAAATCACCGCTAAAGTGATAAACCAGAAAACCGGTAAATACAAAGACCCTGTTTATTACGATGCCCCAGCCCAGGTGCGCGACCTTATTGGAGGGTTCATGTACATGCGTACCCACGATTACTCTAAAGTAAAACTTAACGATACCATTACCGTAAGCGGATTTTTTGAAGACACCTTTTATAACCTGAAAATCCTGTACAAGGGTAAAGAAACCATCAGAGTAAAGGCCGGTAAATTCAGGGCGGTTATCCTCAAGCCCATAATGCCCGATAACAAGTTGTTCAGCGGTGAAAACTCCATCACCATCTGGTTCTCTGACGACAAAAACTTTATCCCGCTTAAGGTAAGCGCCAACATGTTCATTGGCAGTGCAGGAGTGGAACTAACTGCCTATAGCCGCTTGCGAAACCCGGTAAACCTGGTTAAGTAGTATTTCTTTATCAAAATTTTTTTACTTTGCCTAGGTCAACTAAACCTGAAAAAAACTATGCTTCAAGAATTTAAAAAATTTGCCATGCGCGGCAACGTGATCGACCTGGCTGTCGGGGTTATCATTGGCGGGGCATTTGGGAAAATTGTCAGTTCGCTGATTGACGATGTCATCACCCCCTTGTTGCTTAAGCCTGCGCTCGATGCGGCCCAGCTTACCCAACTTCACGAACTGACTATCTTCGGAACGGTTAAATACGGTAACTTTCTGGCAGGTGTACTTAACTTCGTGATCATCTCCTTTGTGTTGTTTCTTATTGTGAAGGCCGTAAATGCTGCCCAAAGGAGAGAGGCCGAGAAACCCGTGGAACCGGCTCCGCCACCGGCCGACATTCAGTTGCTTACCGAGATCAGGGATTTGCTGAAGAAGTAGGACCGGTCATTCAGCGGTTACGAAACTGTTCAGCTACCACCAGGTCCTTGCTGCCTGCCGTGTAAGAGTAAAAACCTTTTCCTGTTTTAATGCCCTTGTGTCCGGCCTGAACCATGTTTACCAGCAGCGGGCACGGGGCATACTTGGGGTTGCCGAAACCATCATGGAGGACATTGAGTATGGAAAGGCATACATCTAGTCCGATAAAGTCGGCCAGTTGCAGAGGGCCCATCGGGTGGGCCATGCCCAGTTTCATAACACTGTCAATTTCCTCAACCCCGGCCACCCGTTCATACAGGGCGTAAATGGCCTCGTTAATCATGGGCATAAGTATCCGGTTGGCCACAAAGCCTGGGTAGTCGTTAACCTCTACCGGTATTTTTTGTACCATTTTCGATAGCTGCATAATGGTATCGGTAACCTCGTTGCTCGTGTTGTATCCGCGGATAACCTCAACCAGTTTCATCACCGGTACGGGGTTCATGAAGTGCATGCCGATTACCTTTTTCGGCCGTTTGGTTGCACCGGCAATTTTTGTAATAGAAATGGAGGAGGTATTGGTGGCCAGGATAGCCGCTTCAGGAGCGTACGCATCCAACTCACTGAAAATTTTTAGTTTCAGGTCGCTGTTTTCGGTAGCGGCTTCAATGACCAAGTCGGCTTTTTCAACACCTGCTTTAAGCTGGGTAAACGTGGTGATATTTGCCAGGGTGCTTTTCCTGGTTTCTTCTGTGATAACCTGTTTGGATACCTGACGGTCGAGGTTCTTTTCTATTGTTGAAAGCGCTTTTTGCAACGCCTCTTCCGAAATGTCAACTAAAGAAACCGAGTAGCCAAATTGTGCAAAAACATGGGCAATGCCGTTGCCCATGGTGCCGCTTCCGATTACGGAAATATGTTTCATGAGTAATTGTAATTTTGGGCGAAGATAACGGCAAAACAATGGTCAAAAAACAAAAACTTAAACAGTTGTCCTCCCGTTTTCTTGGTCCCTACCGTCACGTGTTGTATGCCGCTTATATTCTGGTGTTCTCGGCTATTGCTGTAACTTCGTTTACCCGCAGTATCTTTTTTGGTGTGGCTCAAACCGCGATTTACGGTTATTTCTTTTTCCGTTTAATGCGGTTAACCGGCAAACTTCAGCAGGTATCTTTTGATGATGATTTTTTGTATGTATATGGAAAGGATCAGGACTTGATCATTCCGCTGGAAAGTATCGAATCGGTAGAAATTTCCTCGCTTGGCGGTGTTTACAAGGTTAACCTGTATCATGCCGAGCAACTCGGAAAGGAGTTTTATTTTAAAACCTCATTGCTTTACCCGCTTAATTATAAAACCAAAGATGAACTGGTTAATGAACTTAGGGCGGCTATTGCCAAAGCCAGGCGCAGGCCTTTTCATAACCCTGATAAGGCCCTGACCAGTTAACTACTCAATCGTTATCTCTTTAGCCAGGCCTACGGCATTGAACCGAATGCCAAGTTTTATTTCCCGTTTGGCAGGTGACTGGCAAGCCGGTGAGGCGGTAATAAAATAATAAAAGAACTTTTGATTACGCTTGTAGAGTTCATTCTGGTCGGGCATACCGAGTAAGGCAATGACCTGGGTCTCGCTCAGCGCCACTAGCTTTTCCTTCTGATTTTGTAAGGCTTGTTCCATGGAAGCCCGTTTGCCCTGGCATCCGTTCCGGTCGGCCTTCCAGTCGGCAAGATTTACGTTTTCCAGAACCGGCAGGGGGTTACCGCATCGGCAGAGGATAAGGAGAACACTAAGCAAGGCTTTCTTAGGCATCGTTCTTTGAAATGGTGTAATACCACGGAATGGTGCAGGCAATAAAGCCGGCCGCGAGGTAGTAGAGTTGGGCGGGCCATTCCATGATATACGTTAACGAAATTAGAGCAAGTGGGTAGCTGGTTATCCGAAACCATTCGGCCCATTTTACCCAGGCTTTCTTTTCAAATAACACTCCGCAGGTAACAACGGTAAACGAAATAATCACGGTAATGATGGCCTTTTCACCCAGCGTAAAATGATCTTGGTTAAACAGGAACCAGGCTGTGCCAATAAGGCAAAGGGTGAACTGAAACAGAACGTACAGGCTTAGCGATAACGATGCGCCCGTTTCATACTTTTTATAGTTGGTTTTGTCAACTACGGGGGCAGCGCGGTAGCCGCCAAGGTAATGGGGCAGCCAGCCGGGCTTGGCAAACAGGTATTTTACTTTATCTGCCCAGTTCGGAATGCGTTTAAGGTCTTTACCCATATCTACGTAATGACTGAAGTTGGCAAACACTGCATTCCAACTGTTTAGCGGTTTGGTGATCCCGT
>CAYNIH010000058.1:0-12338 GCA_964397115.1 uncultured Roseivirgaceae bacterium
ACGTTCTTAAAGAATTTGGCATTAATTTTGGCTTCTCTTTACCGGCAGGCCGTTCAAGTATTGATTTGGCCTTTAGTACGGGTAAAAGAGGCAACCGATCAGAAAACATTCTGGAGGAAACCTTTTTCAAGGTTTATTTCGGACTTACGTTTAATGAACTTTGGTTTGTTAGAAGAAAGTTTGATTAGTATAGCAATATGAAAGACACAATGTTCAAATTTCTACTCATCGCATTAGCAGGCAGTTTTATGGCCCACCAGGCAACGGCCCAATGTAAGGAATGGGCTTTTAGTGAAGGTGAAACCAAGGCCATTGAACAAGAAAAAATTACCCTGTACACCGATGCAAAAAGTAATAATAACTTCAAGCAGGCACTGCCGCCCCTTAACTGGCTGCTGAAGAACAACCCCAAACTCAATACCAGCATCTACATTAACGGGGCCGAGATCTATGATAAAGTGGCCAGTGGGGAAACTGACCCGGCTAAAAAGCGCGTATACATTGACTCCCTCCTGCTCATACACGACCTGCGCATTGTCAATTGTGGCGAAGAGGCAACTGTAACCAACCGCAAGGCCCTGATGGCCGCAAAATATTATGCCAACGAAAGCGGTAAAGAAGCCTACGTGCTTTCCCTTATGGATAAAGCCATTGAACTGAACGGCAACAACACGCTGGATGGCACCCTTATTCCTTACATGCAGTCAACCAAAATCAACAAACTGAAATTAAAGGCACTCAGCGATGAGCAGGTGTTGGAGCGGTACGATAAGGTGATGACCATCATTGATGCGAAAATCAAGAAAGCCCGCAGCGAGGGGAAACCGGTTGAGAAGTTAGAAACCATGAAGGCCGATGTTGACAAAATCCTGTTCAGCATGGTAACCGTTAATTGCGATTTTGTGCGCAAAAACCTCGGACCCAAGTTCAAGGCGAACCCTACAGACATTGGCACAGCCAAAAAAATATTTGCCTTCATGCTTCAGGATAACTGCACTGAAGATCCGCTCTGGTTGCAGGCCGCTGAAGCCATTCACCAGCAGGAAAAGGATTTCGGACTTGCCAAGAACCTGGCCATCCGCTACCTGGCCGCTGAAAATTATGCCAAGGCCGAGCAATTGTTTAAAGAGGCTCTTGAATTAGCGCCAACCAATTCAGACAAAGCCGACATGCTGATTTACCTTGGCGCTATTGAAGCCAAAAACGGAAACAAGCCTGCTGCCCGCGAACTGTACCGGCAAGCCCTCGCAACCGATGGCGCTAAAAAAGAAGCCTATGAAAAAATTGGCGACCTGTACTATCAAAGTTTTTCGGATTGCGCCAAAAAAGAAAACATGGCTGCCGACCGGCTGGTGTACATAGCCGCTTATGAAATGTACCAGCGTGCTGGCGATACCAAGAAAATGGGGATAGCCAAAGATCAGTTTCCATCAAAAGAAGACATCTTCCTGGTGAACTGGTCAGCCGGAGATACCCAACGGGTAGGCTGCTGGATAAATGAAACCGTTACGGTTAAAACCAGGGATTAAACCTTAAACTGAATTGTTCAAAAGGTCATAGTGATACTATGGCCTTTTTGCTTTTTAAATGAAACAATTTACCGCCATCCTGCTGATTGTTGCCTGCGGCTGCTCAGGTAATGAAAACACCAAGCCGCTTCTGTATGAAGGCCCCCTGCGCGAAGCGCAGCATGTGGAAATGTATTACAGCGAAGCGCAGGTGGTAAAAGTAAAAATGCTGGCTCCGCTCGTTTATGAATTTCAGAATGGCGATCGGGAATTTCCTGAGGGAATCTACCTCGAATTTTTTGACGAAGGCGGCATCCTCACCTCCACGCTCCGCGCCAACCATGCCTATTATTTTAAAAACGATGACCAGTGGCGCGCACGGGGTAAAGTAGAGGTAGTTAACCTGGTTAAAAATGAACAACTGAATACCGAAGAATTATTCTGGAAACCCACCAAGGAAGAAATTTTTACCGAGCGCTTTGTTACCATCCGGCTACAAAACGAAGTGCTCTATGGCGAGGGCCTCGAGGCCAAACAGGATATGTCATCCTACACCATTAAAAAACCCCAGGGTGAGTTCAGCCTTGAAGAATCAACCTCCCCACGCTGACCAAGAATCAAAATCAGTATCTTTGCTGGTCAGATGAAATTACCTGATGTTATCCTTCTTTCGCTGGCCGCAGCATTACTGATAATCGGAATACACCAGGTAATGACGGCCGGCATGGGCAATGCCTACTGGATATTGATGCTTGCATCGGCCCTGTTCCTGGTTTACACCTACAGAAAAAGAAAGTAATGGACCCCGCGCTCCTCCCCTATATTTTCCTGTCGCTTATTTTCTCGTTCTTTTTCTCGGGGATGGAAATTGCTTTCCTCTCGGCCAACAAATTGCAACTTGAACTGAAAGGCAAACAAGGGTTACTGGCAGGACGGATTTTTGCAAAATTTATCAAGAAGCCTTCCATGTACATTGGTACCACCCTTGTGGGCAATACCATCGCCCTGGTTTTTTATGGCATTTTTATGGCCCAGTTGATCGAACCGGTGCTACAGGCAAACTTACCCGGGCCCCTGAATAACGAAGCGGTGGTACTCGTTATCCAGGTACTCCTCTCGACAAGCATAGTACTCATTTCCGCTGAATTCCTGCCCAAAAGTATTTTTCTGATCAATCCCAACTTCATGCTCACCACGTTTGCCATACCGTTTAATGTGGTGTACTACCTGTTATACCCATTTGTAGCAGTGGTTGTGGCCTTTTCGCGGTTTGTTATCCTGTACATTTTTCGCGTTGAATACTCCGATGAAAGACCGGTGTATGGCCTAACCGATCTCAATAATTACCTTAAAAGCATGATGAAAGTAAAACACGAAGACGAAGATGTTACGCTTGATAAAAAAATTTTCCATAATGCGCTTGAGTTCAAATCCGTGAAAGTACGCGACTGTATGATTCCGCGAACAGAAATCATGGCGGTGGATATTCATGATGGCATCCATAACCTGACAAAAGCTTTCGTTGACAGCGGCCATTCCAAAATACTCGTGTACAAAGACACCATTGATGACGTAATCGGCTATTGCCATTCTTCCGGATTATTCAAAAACCCCGGCACCATCGAAGAGATGCTTACACCCATCATCACCGTTTCAGAAACCACCCTGGCTAATGAACTGATGCTTCGCTTCATTAATGAACAGAAAAGCCTGGCCGTTGTCGTTGATGAATTTGGAGGCACTTCGGGCATCGTTAGCATGGAAGATGTAATTGAAGAAATTTTTGGGGAGATTGAAGACGAACACGATCAGGACGACCGGGTTGAGCAAAAACTGGATCAATCCACCTGGCTGCTGAGCGCCCGGCTTGAAATTGACTACCTCAACGAACGATACGGCTGGGGACTTCCTGCCGGTGAATACGATACCCTGGGCGGGCTTATCCTGGCTTATGCCGAAGAAATACCCCAGGCAGGCGAAACCATTCAGGTGCCCCCCTTTACCTTCACCATCCAGTCAACTCTTGATAATCGGATTGACACCATTAAAATGACCCTTGCTGGTGACCGGTAGCATTCAGCTAATTTCCTAATCATCAACCCGATAGCGTTACTTTACCGACAGCACAACGAATTTCAGCAGCGGTTTTGCCATTGAAAAATCTGGGTTAAATTTGCGGTCTTTAAAAATCACGATATGGCATTTATTGGCAAGTTGAGGGATCGGATGGGCACCTGGGTAGTGGTGTTTGTATTTGTGGCGATTTCGGCATTTATTCTTGGCGATCTGTTGGGAAACAATTCGGTGTTGTTTAACCGAAATGACGTAGGCGAAATTGCCGGCCACACCGTATCGCTGGAAGAGTTCCAGCAGGCCGTTCGCGAACGGGAGGCCAGCTATATCCTCAACTTTAACCGCCAGCCTGGCGACCGCGAAATGATTACCCTTCGCCAACAGGCATGGGAAATGCTCATCCTCCGTCACGCCATTCAGAAAGAATATGCCAAGGTTGGCGTAGTGGTTTCGAATGATGAAGTAGTGGATATGATTACCGGCAAAAACGTTGACGAAAGCATAAAACAGTCATTCATTAACCAGCAAACTGGCCAGTTCGATCGGGCACAATTGGGAGCCTATATCAACCAATTAAAATCCATGCCCGAAGGCTCGGAAGCCCGTGTGCGCTGGGAAATTTTTGAGCGCGAACTGAGGCCCGCCCGCGAACGGCTGAAGTACGAGAACCTGCTTATTAAAAGTGCTTATGTAACCACCGCTCAGGCAGAGTTTGATTACCACATGCAAAATGATGTAGCCGAAGTTAAATACCTGTATGTGCCTTACTATTCCATTAGCGATACAGCCATAAGCGTTACCGATGCCGACCTGAAAACGTATTACAACAAAAACAAAAATAAATTCAGGTCCGAGCATACTCGCGATCTGAAGTACGTGTCGTTTCCGGTACTCCCCTCTGCCGAGGATACCCTGGCCATTAAAGATGAAATTACACGCCTGGCGGCCGAATTAAAAACTGCCGAAAACGACTCAGTATTTGCTTCCCTGAACTCCGATGGAAACAATGCCTACACAAAATTTACCCCGGCCAACCTGCCTGAATTTGTGAACACGGCCGACCTGGTGCCGGGCAATGTGGTCGGACCATTTATTGATGATTCGGCCTTCAAGGTTTTCAAAGTGTCAAAAACAGGCACCGACACCACCTACAGCGCACGGGCCAGTCACATCCTCATCCGCTGGGATAACGACAGCGAAGCCGCTAAAAAAGAAGCAAAAGAAAAGGCAAGGAACATCCTAAAAGAAATAAAAGCAGGTGCAAGTTTTGCCGCCAAGGCACGCGAATTTGGTACCGATGGAACGGCCACCCAGGGTGGCGACTTAGGCTGGTTTACCAGCGGTACGATGGTGAAGCCCTTTCAGGATGCCGTATTCTCCGCCACTAAAAAAGGTTTACTCAACGATGTGGTTGAAACGGAGTTCGGCTACCATATTATTGATGTTACTGAACTGAAAGACAACCGCTATTACACCTTGGCCATTATTGAACGCGATATCACGCCAGGTGACGCCTCTATCAACGAAACCCTTCGCAAGGCCGAATTGTTTGCCTCCGACCTTGAAGGCGTTGATAACTTCATGGCAAGGGCCGCCAAAGAAGGTTATCTCGTTCAGGATGCCACCGCCATCGGGCCGGCCGAAAGGCGTATCGGCAACCTGGGCGATGCCCGCCAGGTGGTTACCTGGTTATTCCGCGATGCCAAAACAGGAACAGCATCCGATGCATTTGATTTGCAAGATAAATACGTTGTGGCAGTAATGACCGGTGAAATTGAAAAGGGCATCAAACCATTTGATCTGGTAAAAGAGGAAATCCGTCCGATTGTTCTAAACGAACTGAAAGGGAAAAAAATAGTTGAAAAACTGAACAGCCTCTCCGGTACACTGGATGAACTTACTTCAGCTTATGGGCGCGATGCTTCAGTTTATTCCAATACTAGCCTGAAGTTAAGCGCCAATGCCATGACCTCTGTCGGGTTTGACCCGCCTGCGGTAGGCAAAGCTTTTTCGCTTGAGGGCGGCCGGCGCTCCAAACCGTTTGCTGGCGAAACCGGGGTGATCATTTTTGAAATGCAGAATAAAACCATCGCTCCGTCAATTGGCGATTACACCATGTTCAAAAATCAACTGGAACAAACGGCCAACCGCACCAACAGCTTTAACATAGCGGAGGCCATTAAAGAAGCCGCCAATATTGACGACAAGCGGTACAAGTTTTATTAGAAAATCAGCGGGGCCCCGGAGGGCCCTTTGGCCTGTATGGATCAGGAAGCCATCAACTCATTCCGGCTTAAGCTCGACCAGCACTATCGTTGGCCCTCGTTGTACATGTTTAAATTTATAGTACCAAAAAACCGGGTTGACGAAGTGATTCATCTATTCCCAAAACACACCAGTACCCGCAAAGAATCACAGCAGGGAAACTACGTTTCGGTTACCTTGCAAATGATGATGCCTTCCAGCGAAGCAGTTATAGCCGTTTACCAAAAGGTATCTACCATTGAAGGGCTGATTGCCTTGTAGCCGGTTATTTGTACTTTAGCCAGAGAACAACCTGGCTTATGTGGAAAGAAGAAAACAACCGCCTGATTAAAACCTTTACTTTCAGCAATTTTACTGAAGCTTTTGGCTTTATGACAAAAGTGGCCATTGAAGCCGAAAAAATGAACCACCACCCCACCTGGACCAACACCTGGAACCGGGTGAGTTTCGAACTCTGCACCCACGATGCAGGCAATACGGTTACGGACAAAGACCGCAAGCTGGCGACCATAATTGATGACCTTTACGCGCAGTAATGGAAGGTAAAACTTCACTTTACCTTGTGCCCACGCCCATCGGCAACCTGGCGGATATCACGCTACGGGCACTGGAAGTGATGAAAACTGTTGACCTTATTCTGGCCGAAGACACCCGCACATCCGGTAAACTGCTCAAACACTATGCGATTGATAAACCGATGCAGAGTTTTCATAATTTCAATGAACATAAGCTTGTCGGCTCACTGGTTAAGCGTTTAAAGGCTGGCGAACGGATGGCCCTGGTAAGCGATGCGGGCACTCCGGGCATTTCCGACCCGGGATTTTTATTGGTTCGAGAAGCCCTCAAAGCCGGGGTAACCATCGAATGCCTGCCCGGACCAACTGCATTGGTTCCTGCCCTCATCAAATCGGGCTTACCCAGCGATAGGTTTGTGTTTGAAGGTTTTTTGCCTCATAAAAAGGGCCGGCAAGGGGCACTAAAAAAACTGGCTGCCGAGGAACGTACAATGATTTTTTATGAATCGCCCCACCGCCTGGTAAAGACCCTTGAACAGTTTGTTGGCGTATTTGGTGCCAGCCGGCCGGCTTCCGTTTCGCGGGAACTTTCCAAGATTTATGAGGAAACCGTTAACGGAACCTTGCAGGACCTGCTTGCCCGTTTCAGCACGGTTGAAGTTAAAGGCGAGTTGGTAATTGTTGTGGGAGGCTATGGGCCCGAATAAACCTTATCAACTCAGCACGTGTTTGTTAAACGTGTTTTTTTCTGAAATACCATGAACCTGGAAGCGCTAAAAGGAGAAGTCATCCAAATTTGCAAAGAAGTAGGGCAATTCATCCGGGAAGAGGCGCAGGCATTCGATCGGTCGCGCATTGAAGTTAAACACGGATTTAATAACCTGGTATCTTATGTTGACAAAGAGGCCGAACAAAAACTTTTCCGGCACCTTAAACAACTCATCCCGGGCAGCGGATTTCTTGCCGAGGAGGGCACGGGGTCATCCTCACCCGGTGAGTATGAATGGATTATCGATCCGCTTGACGGTACCACCAACTTCATGCACGGATTGCCTGTGTTTGGCATTAGTGTAGCCTTGGCTAAACAGGGCCAAGTTGTGCTTGGGGTTGTGTATGAGGTTAATCGTAGCGAGTGTTTTCACGCTATATACAACAGCCCGGCTTATTGCAACGACCAGCCTATACAGGTTTCTACTGTAAATAAATTAAATGAAAGCCTGTTGGCAACAGGTTTTCCTTACAATTACCTGGATAAGAAAGAAAACTACCTGGACATTATCCGGTTGTTCTTGGAAAAAACGCATGGCATCCGCAGGCTGGGCAGCGCCTCTGTTGACCTGGCCTATGTGGCGTGCGGCCGCTTCGAAGGTTTTTTTGAATACAACCTCAACCCCTGGGACGTAGCGGCTGGTGCTTTGATTGTGCAGCAGGCTGGCGGCCGGGTTACGGACTTCAGCGGAGGCAGCAAGTACCTTCACGGGGGAGAAATCATTGCAGCCGGTAAGGTACATCCTCAAATGCTGGAGTTGATCAACACGCAGTGGTTTAAAAAAAAGGCCTGACGAGTTTTGCCGCTAAGGCCGGGCAGCGATAGCCGGCATCACAGGCCAATCATTCGTAACGAAGCGAGTCAACCGGATTCACCGTGGCCGCACGGATGGATTTGTAGCTTACCGTAATCAGGGCAATTAGCAGCGAAATGCCTACGCCCATCACAAAAACTGACGGCCCGATTTCGATCCGATAAGCAAACTGGTCTAAATACATCCGGGTAACCCACCAGCTTAGCGGAGCGGCCAGCGCAAATCCTACCACAAGCAATACAACAAATTCTTTTGAAAACTTCACCAAAATGCTTTCCACGGTAGCACCCAGTACTTTGCGTATCCCGATTTCCTTTGTTTTCTGGCTGGCCATAAAGGTTACCAATCCCAACAGGCCCAGGCAACCGATAAAGATGGCCATTGTAGTGAAAATGGTGAGCAATACCGACATCCTTCGCTGGCTGTCATAAAATTCACTGATCTGCTGATCGAGAAACTCATAACTGAAAATATGATCAGGATATGCCTGTTCCCACTTTTCTTGAATCTTTTTAATAACCGACTGAAAATCGGATGAAGCAACCTTCACTGAAAGGCATTCGTAACCCCTTATCCGGTTTAGCATGATCACCGGCTCAAGCGGATATGCCAGCGAAACGGTATGAAAATCATTCACCACCCCTATGATGGGCCGTCTTCTTCCCCACATTGTAATTTCTTTTCCTACTGCATCCTGCGGGTTGATGTAGCCAATTAGTTTTGCCAATTTCTCATTTACCACAAAACCGGTGGCTGTATCTCCATCGGCCAGTTTTTCACCGGCCAGCAACTTAAGGTTAAACAAATCAAAATAATCACCATCGGCCTGTTTAACCTGTGCGATAAATTCCTCTTCGCGGCCTTCAATGGTAAAACCGGTGGAGGATACATTACCCGATGCCGGTGGTGCACTGTTAAGGCTGACCTTTTCAATTCCGGAAAACCCCAGCAATTCATTTTTGAGGGTGCGCATTTTACTGATGCCGTGGTCACCTCCCGGAGCTTCTCGTTCAGGAATCCGCACGGAAATGATGGCATCCTTCGCAAACCCCAGATCCTTACTTTGAAAATAGTCCATTTGCCGGATGATGACGATGGTGCTCATGATAAAGAATTGGGAAATGAAAAACTGGGTTACAACAAGACCCTTGCGCAGGGTGTAGCTGGAAGCATTCCGGTTATTAATCAGGTTTTTCATTGCCAATACCGGCTTATGGGCCGAAACAACAAATGAAGGATATAAGCCTGAAAGCAGGGATACTGCTATGGTTATAAAACCAAGAAATACCCATAACGAGCCGTCATAGATATCTATGTTCAACGACAATTCAAGAAATGGATTAAGATAGCTTAACGCCAGTTGAGCACATGCCAGCGAGAGCAGAACCGCGGAAAAAGTAATGAGACTGGTCTCACCAAGAAACTGAACAATAAGTTGGCCGCGTGTACCTCCCAGCGATTTGCGGATACCTACTTCCTTCGACCGTTTAATTGCTTCTGCTGTAGCAAGGTTAATAAAATTAATACAGGCCATTACAACAAGGAACACGGCAATCACGCCAAGTGCCAGCAACACAGGCTTTGGCACCGTATTGTAGTTGAAGTTGCCATACCGGTCGTCAAAATGCACCTCCGAAAGCGGCTGCAATGGGTGAGTTCGTTCAAACGATGCCTCATCGCCAAGGTGTTTTTTCAAAAAGTCGGGCATGCGGGCTTCAATAGTTGCTGGTGATTCACCTTCCCGCAACAAGATGTAACATTGTTCATCACTCCATATGCTGTTCCAGCCTTTTTCATCTGATTCTTTTTTTATTGTAACGGCAGAGAGCATCAGGTCAAACGGCAAATCGGTGTTATCCGGGTAATCCTCCATAACAGCGGTAATGCGGTATTCCCGGTCATCAAATTTTACCAACTCACCGATTGCCTCTTCCTTGCCGAAATATTTAAGTGCCCAACGCTTTGAAATGATAGCTTCATTGGGCTCATCCAGTCCTTTATCGGCATCACCGTGTATAATTTTGCGATCGATAATGCGAAAGAAGTTGGGCTGGGCGAACACCACACCCCGGGGTTCATCGTATTTTTTTGGCTCTCCCTCTGCCTGGGGTATGGTAACCAGGCTGCCGGCCCGGTAGGATAAGAATGTAACTTCTTCAGCCTCCGGGAAATCATTTTTAAACGCTTCGGGCAACACGGCAGGGACTCCCGCAGTATGATCGTTGCCGTTGTTACCTCGGGTTTGGGTTACCACCCGGTATATCCTGTCGCGCTTGGCATGAAACGTATCAAAACTTGTAGCATGACGGATCAGCAGGAACAAGATGAGTGAACCAGTAATGCCAAGCGTGAGGCCCGAAAGGTTAATGAGCGTGGTTCCTTTATCGCGCCAAAGATTTCGGAACGCAGTTTTTATATAATTCTTTACCATAGCCTTCAGCCTTTTGCATCAGTCTTTCCAAATACAGTACCATATTGAAGAGCGGATTTTTGCCTGAAATGAATGATCGCGATAAAGTTGCCTGTTCGCAGGCGCACGGGCTTGACCGCTTTCGGGCAATTTATATTTGCACTCGATTGGTTCTTTTCCATTAACTTTGCCGATATGGTGCAGCAACTGATTATCGCACTGTTATTCTTTTCGGCCATAGCCTACCTCGGGTGGGTTGTCTATCGGTCATTCAACAACAAATCATGCCCCTCCGGGTGTTCCAAATGCTCAGCCGTTGATTTCAGGAAGATTGAAGCCGATTTAAAATCCCGCGGACTTTAACGAAACTCAGGCCCACACTTTTGTTCCCTCCGTGCAGTTTCGGCATATCGCTATTTCCTTACGGGACTTCAGCAATGGAATGCGAAATTGCTGGTAATCATCTCCGAACCAGATTTCCTTAAAGTTACGGGTTGTTAAATCACCCAGCACATACTGCGCATCCTTGTCAAAGCAACAGGGAACTACCTTACCATCCCAGGTAATTACACAACTGTGCCACATTTTCCAGCAATGGTTGTCGAGACTATTCTTTATTACATAGGTTCCATCGGCCTTCTTTTTATAGCGTGAATATTTTTCCTGTACGGGAATGAGGTCGGAGCCATTTTCAAAATTGTAAATCTGTGCTGTTTTCAATACTACTTCATCTACTCCGAGTTCCCTGGCCAGCCGGTACACCTCCGGCACCTGGTGTTCATTGGGGCGCACAACCAGAAACTGAAAAATAACATGGGGTGTCGGTGACTTTAGTTCCCTTTTCAGGCGAATTATATTTTTTGTGCCCTCTATCACCTTTTCAAGACTTCCGCCAACGCGGTATTGCCGGTAGGTTTCCTGTGAAGTGCCATCAATGGAAACAATCAATCGGTCGAGGCCGGATTTTATCGTAGCTCTTGCTGTGTCATCGGTAAGATAATGCGCATTGGTAGAAGTGGCCGTGTAGATGCCTTTATCTGAGGCATACCTTACCATATCCAGAAATTTCGGATTAAGGTAGGGCTCTCCCTGAAAATAAAATATCAGGTAGGCTAAGGTCGGAGCCAGTTGGTCGATGGTACGGGTGAATACCTGTTCCTGCAACATGCCGGTGGGGCGGGTAAAGCTGCGCAGGCCGCTGGGGCACTCGGGGCAGCGCAAGTTGCAACTGGTGGTGGGCTCTATTGAAATGCTGATCGGCAATCCGTACTGAACCGGTCTGCCCGACAACCGCGAGTGGTAATAGCCGGTTAATACCCGAAGCGCGTTGAGGCTTTTGCGTGCCGTAAGCTTGCCGGCTAAATTCCCGAAGTCGCGTACTCTGGCAATCATGGTGTAAGATAATTCAAAATTAATGCGCAGGCTTGCATTTGTTTTTATCTTTCGGAAAACCAAAACCATTAAATGAAACTTCCTGCCATTCTCTTTTTTATCCTTTCCGCCATCCTGAGTGCTCCTGCTCAAATTACACTTTCCGACCAGGCGGAAATTTCCGTAATCACCTGCGGCCCCGGACAAAACGAGCTATACTCGGCCTTCGGGCACAGCGCATTCCGGGTAACCGATCCGGTTAACGGTCTTGATTATGCTTTTAATTATGGGGTGTTTGATTTTAGCCAACCCAATTTCTACCTCAACTTTGCCCGGGGCCACAATTACTATAAGCTGGCCGTGCAGGATTACAAGCAATTTGAGTATTTCTACCGGTACTACAACCGCTATGTGCACGAGCAGGTACTAAACCTAACTCCCCAGCAAAAACAACGGCTGTTCGATTACCTGCAATGGAACGCACTGCCTGAAAATCAAACCTACCTGTACGACTACTTTTACGATAACTGTGCCACAAAATTACCCGCTATTGTCGCTATGGTTTTTCAGGATTCAGTTGTGTTTGATGGCACACATATCACTACCAATTACT